>NZ_JBALNX010000146.1:0-5796 GCF_036962035.1 Bacillus sp. JJ1773 | reverse complement strand
GAATAATAGTCCTTTATGCCTGTATAATATGTTAACTAGGGTTTAATTACCATTTTTTATATAATTCCAAATAATTCCTAATATTCATGCAAAACTCTTCTATTAATCTATAATTAAATATGAATGAACTTAATAGGAGGGAATTTAAATATGAAGAAAAAGTTAATTGTTCCTGTAGCCCTGTCGTCAGCGTTATTAATGGGCTCAATTCCAGTAAGTAGCGTTTTTGCTCTGCAAGTGAATTCGAATGCAGATAGTAGTGTACAAGCTTCTAAGGAGTGGAATGAGAAGGCTAGTGTCCCTGTATTTGTGAAGGAACGGTTTTCGGAAAAATTTTCATCAAGTGATCCATCCAATGCATTAAATTATTTGAAAAAAAATGAAGCTAAAACGGGAATTAAAAACCCAGATAAAAACCTAAAAGTCAAAGGTGTACAAAAAGATGAACTTGGCATGACCCATGTTCGCTTTCAACAGTCAGTAAATGAAGTTAACATAGAAGGATCCGAACTTATTGTTCACTTCAATGAGAATAATGAGGTAGTTTCCGTTAACGGAAGGATTTATCAGAATATTGCTGATGATGAAGTGAGCACGACTGCCGCTTATAGCAGTGATGCTGCAACCAAAGTGGCATTATCCTCTGTTAATGCTCCTGAAGAATTGTCCTATGAGCCAACTACTGATCTAGTAATCTATCCTTTTGAAGGAGAAAATTACACAGCTTACAAAGTGAATGTAAACTTCATGGGAGATGAACCTGGGAACTGGTTTGTATTTGTGGATACAAACACAGGAAAGGTTATCGATAAGTATAATGGCTTAATGCATGCCAATGAAATGAAAACACAAAAGGGCTTTGGATTAGGTGTACATGGTAATCACAGGGAAATTCATATTTCTCAAGTGAGGGAGCCAGGTTCAGGAACGAAGTTTGCGTTAGCCGATTACGCTCATGAGAATCTTGAAGGAATTTTTACGTATGATGCTAAAAATGATAATAGTTCTAGCAATGATACCCTGTATGTTGGGAATTCCGCTGCATTTATCGATGACTATGATCGGGCAGCTGTCGATGCACACTATAATTCCGAAAAGGTATATGAGTATTTTCTAAATGAACATGGCCGTAATTCCTTGGATGGGAAAGGAATGGCAATCATTTCAAGGGTTCACTATGGCAACAATTACAACAATGCATCCTGGAACGGGCGCTGGATGACCTATGGGGATGGGGACGGTGAGTTCTTTATTTCACTTTCAGCGGGTCTTGACGTGGCTGCCCACGAAATGACTCATGGTGTCATCACTCATTCGGCGAATTTAGTCTACCGCCATCAGCCTGGAGCATTAAACGAATCCTTCGCTGACATCTTTGGTGCACTAGTTGATGATGATGATTGGGAAATCGGCGAGGATATTATGGCACCGGCTGCTAAGGCTGACGGAGTAACGAGATTGCGCAGCTTAAGTGATCCAAACAGTGTAGTTGTCAGTAATCCGCAGAGAGCCGCGTATGGCAGCGGAGTCTATCCGGCTCATATGGATGAATATTATCACATGCCTACTAATGTAGATAATGGCGGAGTTCACGTTAACTCTTCCATTCCAAATCATGCTGCCTACTTGATTGGCCAGGATATTGGAAAGAAAAAATTAGGGCAAATATACTATCGTGCATTAACTGTATATTTAACTCCAAATTCAGAATTTAGCGATGCACGTCAGGCCATTTCTCAGTCTGCGATTGATATTTATGGTGAAGGCAGCGTGGAATTGGCAGCAGTTCATTCTGGGTTTGATGCTGTGGGAATATACTAAGTATACTAATTTCAAAAAGGCTAGGAACATTATCCTAGCCTTTTATGTCTTGCTAATATAACCCTGCACCTGATTACATCAAAACGATTAATATTTTTCTTTAAAGATTTTTCAATTATATGGCCCTTTTATAATAAAGACGCGTTCCTAAATAAACGCGCCCGATTGTGGAAGAGCGAAGGGCTTAAAAGAGTTTTAAAAATTGATCTTTAGTTATTGTTCTAACGCACCCGAGAGTTTAAGTAGAATCCTTCACAATCTCTTCTACACCTTAACATAACTTCAATTTAAATGTGTTGCTTCAGAATCTGTTTGATTAGAAAAAGACGCCTTCATAATTAATGAAAGCGCCGTTTGTTGCAAGACCCTTGCCTAAATCTTATTCAAATCCAGCCCATTTTACTTTAACTCGTTACTTCACATATTTCTAATCTGATAAAAGATAAATAAAAAGATGATACATTTTAAGGCATCATCCCTTAGAATATTATACTGGATGACTTTTAACCTTAAAGTTTATTCTTGATTCATTGCACTTTCATCGATATAAGCAACTTCCCATAAATGACCGTCTAAATCCTGAAACCCCCTTATATACATAAACCCATGATCTTGAGGGTCACTAAAAGATTTACCACCAGATGACAATGCCTTATTTACTATCTCATCCACTTGATCCCTACTTTCAGCTGAAAAGCTGAGAATTGCTTCGGCAGAAGTAGTAGTATCCACAATTTCCTTCTTACTAAATCCTTTGAAACGTTCCTCAATCATTATCATAGCAAAGATATTCTCACTGATGATCATACAAGATGTGGTCTCATCGGAGAATTGTGGGTTGAACTCAAAACCAAGTTCCTTGAAAAAATTGGTGGACTTGTTTACGTCTTTTACAGATAAATTGATAAAGATATTTTTGGATGTGAATGCCATTTTTATTACCTCCTGTGAAAAATTTGCGATTTTATTTTTTTTAGAGTTCTTTTCTATAACCAAAAAACACGTATCCACTCAGACATAACTGAATAATACTCAAAGCTAAAAACGGATTCGTCACGATATACGTTTCACCTACTATAATTCGCTGAAAGTTTAATCCGATGAAGAAAACAGCTCCCATAATGGCAGATGCATACCACGAACTGTTATTCCTTTTTTTAAAACTACATACCGCCGCCGTGATATTGCCAAGTCCGAATATGACAATCGCTAGGATCCCAGGTACCACCCAACTATCAAAAGGAAGCGTAGAGGACCAGCTATCCGGATATTCCTCAGCGAAAATTCCATGGCTTGAACTTACCATCTGCACACCTATCCAAATCGCGCCTGTCGCCAAAAACAATTCATAAATGCCCAACATCCTTGCTCTTATTGTTAGCTTCATCTTTTTCCCCCCATAGTTTTCTTAAAAACCTTCTGCGCTATTCAACAATCTGGCCCTAAAATGAAAATAGGCGCTTAGTATTGTTTTTAATATCTACAATAATATTATCTTTGTTTGATTTGGATGCCTCAGTTGAATTTGTACAAGCTGACAAAAAAATAATTAGTATAATTGAGATTGGTAAAAGAAATATTCTCTTCATAAACCCATCCCCTTTTATGGTGGAATATTTTCATCCCTTTTTTTGGACTTACTTAGAAGTATTTAAGAAAGCCACTTTTTTACCCCGTTGAAAAGAATTGTATTTTATTCGTTTATACTTAATACCTAGATTAAGGATACATAGAAATTCTATGTATAATTTCATTGTAATTTATTTCCAATTTTTATTCAACTTATATTAAACTAACTGCTTCCTTACTTTAGGTACAAGAGTTTCACAAACTCGCCTAAACTTTCACCTAGATATCTAGGTGTTATTCAACAATCTGGCCCTTTTCCTGAAGAAAGACGCTTTCCTTATTTCAGAAAAGCGCCCGTTTGTGGAAGAGCTTATTGAAGATAAGCACCCGTTACTTTATGTACGATAGTTCAATACTACGAAAAAAGACGTATTCTTATAATGGGTACTGCCAACATTACAAAACTTTGTGCGCTAAGCAATATTAACAAAAAAGTCCACCTCTAATAACATAGAAGTGGATTTGTTTTTATATCGATTTATATATTTTTATACTTTTTCTTTTCATTTAAAAAATCCTTATAAACTATAACAGCAACAACAATAAAACATAGACTAACAACCCGGAAGATCATCTCTAAACTAATCCATTCTGCTAAAGTCCCTAATACAAATGCGCTAACTCCAACACCAACATCAAAACTGGAAAGAAAGGTTGCGTTGGCTGCGCTACTTTTTTCTTCACTTACCTTTTGAACCGCCCATGTTTGTAAACATGGCATAATAGTTCCATAACCTGCGCCAAATAAAATCGCTGAAATAATAAGATAAAAATTATTTGTCGTATAAGACAGCATTACAAGTGAAAAAAATCCTAGCACTGCTGACACGATGATGATAGCCCAAGGTCCTTTTTCATCATACCATTTTCCTGTAAATGGACGTAGTAAAGTTGAGATAGTCGCATTGATAAGGAAGAATAAAAAAATATGATCCAATCCCTTTTGTTTTCCAAAAAGAACTAAAAAAGTAATAATCGCTCCAAAACCAAGTGTTGTAATAACCGTCAGCAATGCTGGGAACCATGCGTCTTTTTCAAAAATCGCTTCAAAAAATCGAAAATGTTGCTTCTCATGTTTAACAGGAGTAGGTGAATTTACAAATTGAAGCGCAAGTGCTGCAAATAGGCTGAGTACTACTGATGACCAAATTAAAATATTGAAGGAAAAAGAGTCATAGATAAGAATACCTAAACTCGGAGCAATGATAGCACCGACCGTTGTTGAAATAGAAAAATACCCTATACCTTGTCCTAACCGTGTCTTAGGAATTAAATCGACTACAATTGTACTATTGGCTGTGGTTGATACTCCCCACGCTGCACCATGGAAAAGTCGTAACAATAGCAAAAGCCAAATAATATTAAGAAATGGATACATCATTGTAATAATCATTAAAGCTGCACTAGCAATAATGGCAAGACTTTTCCGTTGGTTATCAATCAAATAGTACCCTATAAAAGGTCTGATTAGAACAGCGCCTAGTGTAAATAATGTTGTCATTAGACCTACTTGAATGGAAGATGCATTTTTGCTTAACAAATAGGCTGGTAAAATAGGAAGCAACATTTCAAAGCCTATAAAAACTAATAAGTTACTTATAAATAAAAATAGAAATGATTTATTTAATATTTTTTGTTTTTTCATATTATTATTCCTCGCTTCTAATTATTTTTCTAAATTAGAAGCGTTTGGAACACTGAAACGTTTCTATATTGCCTAAGTTTTTTAAGCAATTGTCTCACCCTTTCTAATTACTCCTTTATTGGGAACACACCAATTATTACAACTTGTTTTTGATATTTAGTGGTCCCTTTTCTGACCTTTGTCCACTTTTTCATGAATCTCATCCAACAAGCAGCCATATATACATAATTCTTCTACTTTATAACGCAAAAAGACGCCAGATAAAACCGGCGTTTAGTAATTGCTTAGTATTTAAACAAAATGCATAAACAATTTAAATGTTATCTACAGTTTCTAAAATAAAAAGACAAAAAGCTTCCGGTAGCTGGTCTCTATATGAAGTTTGCTTAAAAAAGGACAGACTGGTCCCATTGAAACTAAATCTCCTAGATGTAAATATGACTTTACTTCTGTTGCAATTCTTCTGAAAACAGTTCCCTTAACTTTTTGCCTCCTCTCTTAATATTAGTAAATAGATTTTACTATTCTAATGTATGTTGATAAAAAAAGCAAATCCAACTGATGATCCTTACTATTTCAATTATATCTAATCCTTCTTCAACTCTCTCAGTATAATACGATTTTCTCCCGAATATTTGCTTACTTGCTGGATTTCATAACCTTACCGCTGTTTAATTAAAGTGCCCGATTGTTGAACAAGT
>NZ_JBALNX010000015.1:26641-27399 GCF_036962035.1 Bacillus sp. JJ1773 | reverse complement strand
GGTTCTGAGTTGAATAGTAAATAAAAAGTACAATTCAAAGTGTTACCATTTACTTCTTACGAAATAATTAAACTAGTTTATAGAATTAGGGATTAATATTTATTAATAGCAGGAGGAAGTGAAAATATGGCATTTTTTCATGGATTACAAATTGAATCCTATAATACTGTAAGGGATTTTACTCAACCAGCTATTGATGAGGAAGTACTGCCACCAAAGTATAAAATCGAGGGTCTAGTTGATATATTAGATAAACACGAATTTTTTGTTTGGGAAAAAGAAAAGATGTTTGACCTATTTGAAGGCAAGGGCAAAGGAATCGCAAAAACTGAAATTAAAGGAATCGATAAAACTGGAATTGGTGGTACATATTTTTTTGTAGATAATCGAGGTAAATACTTATATACTGGTGAATCGGATAACTTATATCGTAGAATTTGCGAAGAACATGTTGTTGGAAAAAAAACGTTAATATCCAAGTTTTTTTATAAAGTTATTATTTTTGAAATTGACCACCATAGGGGAAGAACCGATGGACTGGGTTCATCAATTGGATTAGGTTATAGAAAGATGCTGGAAGACATACTCAATAAAAAATTAAAACCAGCATACTGGGATGGTGGCTGGACAAAAGGAAATGAAGATTATGCGATTGAATACGAAAAAGATAGACGTAGAGTTAATTGGATAAAGTCTGAAAGAGACAAACTCTTAGAGGCATATAAAGCATATCCTACCTTTAAATTATAGATTAAATT
>NZ_JBALNX010000015.1:0-26588 GCF_036962035.1 Bacillus sp. JJ1773 | reverse complement strand
ATTTTAAAAAACTATCTTATGAAATAAGAAGGTATTGGATTAATTTCTAAATACCTCCTAAATGATTAAAATTCCATTTTATCCAAATAAACAAGTTGTGAGAATTGGAAATGAACATTATAACTAATAAAAAGGATTTAATAAATATAATATAAAAATGAAAAAGATGGAACGGCAAAGGAATGTTTTGCATCCATTTTGAGCTTCATTTAAAGACAATATTATGTAGCGAAGCGCTCTTCGGAGTACTTGGCAGGCAAATAATCCGAAGTATAATGACGTTAAAATTTTCCGTTGGGTATCCCGTCAGCCACGGCTGCGACTAACTTTCGTAGTGTCTCCCGTTAGAAGGGAATTCAAGTTCCCAGATGTTGACCGTACTCATAGCGAAGGCTAGGCAGGATAAGGTGTACTCATGGTTGAGTGCTCGGTAAAGTGAGACCTGGGCGAGTCGGGAGTAGTTATACCTACTTCCGGCACCTTAAAAATCCATACTCGACTGAAGCGCCAATAATGTGTTGGTGTTTTTTAATTTATAACTAAATGGAATCTGTCCTTTATTCAAAGGGCAAATTTCTCCTCCTCTCCCTCGCACCAATTTGCTGGTTTCATAAGCTTTGAATAAGAATCCTCTTTAAGAAAAACAAAAGACATAGCTCAATTAAATTGAAAATCACGTATTATAAATTTTATTAAATTTCAATTGGTGCTTTTGTTTGGAAAGCTTAATTTTGGTTTTCGTTAAATTGATTAATCATTCATTAAATCAGAACTGTCATATAAAGTTACCGGTCCTTTTTAGCAGATATCTTTGTAGCGTCAGTAAAATAGCGGTTGGTAATGACTATCTTTTATGGTGGCGCTTTAGTAACTGGCTACTTCAATCACCTTATTTATTTCATCGACACAAAATCTTTTTCATATTGCATTGTCTTGTGCCACTGATTTCTCTCTTTTTTTTCTTAATGATTAATCCACACCCAAATCACCAGAGGAGTTTGTTATTTTGATGTGTAGCCTTGACTTCTGAAAAAACATTGTGATGAAATAAAATGATTGTAAAACTGCTCGTATTGATAATTCGTTATTTAATGAAACAAACAGGTAAACACCCCTACATCTTTTATTTAAAAAAAGTGTCTGCGACCTAATGTCAAGACATGTTGAGTGCAGAAACAAAAGAAGCAGTTTAACTTTTCAACTGCATTAGCATTAAATGATTTTACACATCGCTTCTACAAAACCTTATTAATTCAATACTTAAAGACCTATTTCTACCCCGATCACCGGTATACCTAGGTAAAAACGAGTTAAATTTAGAAACGATAAAGCACTCACAAATTTTGATAAATCAATGTTTGTGAGTGTTTTTTGTTTTGTGGAAAAGAGGATGAAAAAGCTTGGTTTTGAAGTCGTTTATACATTCTTTACACAATTACCAAAATTACCCGGTTAAAATTTCATATAGTTATAAAGATTTGATTATTTCTATTATCAAATTGTATGTAATTTTGTCAGCTCGCCCTTGTCGGTATGCTTATTCCAATAGACTTTATAAGGTTTCAAACTTAATTCAGAGAAATTCAACAGGTTTCCGAAAGAGCTGCGAGTTCACGGTGCCGTGATAATCTGAAGGTTATTTCGCAAGGTCCGAAGCAGATGAATGCCCCGCAGCTAAGCCTAGTTCAGAGGGACAAGCTGCATTATTTAATATAGTACGACACGATACTCTTATTCTTTCAAATAGCATTTCCATAATATGATTAATGATTATGTTTATTTAGTATTTTATGTGTTTTAAAAATATTTAGAAAAATATATTGTAGATTGTATACAATATGTCGTATAATGAATTCAATACAAAAATGGGAGGAGGTTAATAATTGAGATGAAGTTAGATAAAATTAAATCTGTTTCTATTGCTTCGGAAGTTTTTAATCAACTCAGATTAAAGATAATTAATGGTGAACTAAAAAATGGACAAAGATTAGTAGAAATGGATCTAGCTAAGAACTTAGGAGTTAGTAGAACTCCAGTCAGAGAGGCTATTCAACGATTAGAACAAGAAGGATTAGTTGAAATACTCCCGAGAACACACAGCCTAGTCAAAGGAATATCCTTAGAATCCATCAATGAAATTATCCTCATTCGTTCCTTATTAGAGCCTACAGCAGCTAAAGTTGCAGCAACAAAAATCACCGACGATCAGCTATTGAAATTAAAAAGCTATCTAGAGCTGTCAGAAGTCTACTTTCAACAAGGTAGAGTTGATGAACTTATGAAGGTCCATGACCTATTTCATGCGGAAATCATCAAAACCTCTGGCTTAATCAGATTAGTTAATATTCTAGAAAATTTACATGATTATATAGTTCATTTTAGACATTCCTTTTTAAGTAGACCTCATCTAGTAGAAAGATCCATTAAGGAGCACTTAGAAATATATGAGGCTTTATGCAGAAGAGATCCAGAACTGGTTGAAGAAGTATTTATCAAACATTTAAGTGGAATTACAGATTATGCAAAAGTTGTAATGGAAGATAATACGCCTTCAGAACAAATAACTTCGAACATATAGGAGGGTTGTAATGAATGATATTAAATCTACAAATGTTCGTGAGGAAATCAAAGAAACTATTCGAGTTTTAAGCGAGGAAGTAGGGCAAAGATTTGCTGGTACAGAAGGTGAATGGAAGGGGACAGACTATATTTATCAACGTCTTAATGAAATAGGAGTAGAAGCTGAGAAGCAAGTTTATCCTTTTATTGGTTGGGAGCCTAAAGGATCGCCTGAACTTGAGATTCTATATCCAATATCAAAAGTATTAAAAACAGCCTATCTATTATTTTCCGGGTCCACACCTAGTACTGGAATTAGTGGGAAACTTACATATCATGGGATAAAAGGATTGATACCTGGCGTTTATGATATGCCTTGTTACAACGTCTTAGGCGCAGAAGGCGAAATTTTAGCACAAATTGTTGTAAATAGCGGTGGCGATCCGATTGCATTACTGAATCCAAGATCAAAATTCCCTATTCCTGCAGTGGTTATGAGCTTTGAGGATCATCTTCATGTACAGGAACTTTTAAATGAAGGTCATGAAATTGAAGTATTTGTAAAAGTGGAAGGAAATATAAAGGAGTGTAAATCTGCAAATATCATTAGTCATCCATACAAATCCAAAAATACTATAAATAGGAAAAGGGTGATTGTCTGCGCTCACTCTGATACTACATTAAACACTCCTGGGGCTTATGATAATGGTTCAGGTATAGCTGGAATCATTGAAATTGCGAGAAGACTACGCAGTGAAAATTATGATTTTCCATTTGATGTTGATGTCATTGCATTTTCCAATGAAGAAGTCGGTTTTATCGGTGCAGACTATTACGTAAATGATTTAAAAGAGAGAGGAAGACTTGATGAAGTAGCAGCTGTAATAAATCTTGACCAAATTAGTGCAGGAGACAAAATTTGGTCATGGGTTGGACCGGAAGATTTTCGTCAAAAAGTAAAAGATAGTTTTAGAGAATCTGGGGCTTATGAGAGAGGCGATTTTGAAGTTGATGTTGATACTCCTAAGGCTGGAGCAGATGAATGGATGTTCCATCTAGAAGGTATTCCAACAGCACTGCTCATGTTTTGGAGATTGCCAGACTATCACCGTCCGACAGATACAATAGAAAAAATTGAATATGATAAAGTGGAGCTTATTATTGAAACCGTTTTTAATTTACTTAAACGAATAGAGTAAGGGTGAACAGCTATGTCAAAAAAAACTATCGTCCTTCTATTGGCTCCGTCTGTCTTAATTCTATTGGGATTTTTCATTCTTCCTTTAATTGTTGTCCTTAATAATTCTATTTTGGATGAGAACGGAAGTATTACATTCCAGCATTATCTTTTATATTTTCAAGATCAACACTATTTGTCCATTACGTTCCGATCTTTAAAAATCTCTTTAATTGCAACTTTCATTACTCTGGTAATCGGTTATTTTATCGCATACTTTACAACCAAATATATTAAGAAAAAGCTGTTGAAAAGAATTGCTTATATCCTGATCATTTCCCCATTATTTACAAGTGCAGTTGTCAGGTCATTTGGCTGGATGGTGATTTTGGGGAATAACGGATTTATCAACAAAACGTTAATGGGACTTGGTATCATCTCTGAGCCGATAAAGCTTCTGTATAACGAAACGGGAATCATAATTGGCTTGGTGTATATCTTAGCTCCTTTTATGATCTTATCTATAACAACAGTTTTAGAAAATATAGATACTAGATTTGAAGAGGCTGCTGCCGATTTAGGACTAAGCCCTTTACAAACTTTTATAAAAGTAACTCTCCCACTGACAGTCCCAGGTATTTTAGCTGGAAGTGTTATGGTTTTCTCTTTAGCTATCAGTGCATACGTAACACCTGCCATGCTTTCTGGAGGAAGAGTTCAATTAATTGCTACTGTTATCTATGAACAGATGATGCAAGTGTTTAATTATCAGTTTGGCTCAGCTGTTGCTTTTGCAGTCTTAATCTTTAGCTTCCTGATTATTGGACTGAATCATTATTTATTAAGATCTGACTGGGTTGAGGAGGGAAGACGTTGATTTCTAAAACAATTATGTGGATTGTGGGCTGTTTCCTTTTTCTATTCCTAGCCTTCCCTCTATTGGTTCTAATTAATGTTTCATTTACAGAACTAAATTATTTAAGCTTCCCTGGCAAAGGATTTACATTAAAGTGGTATCAAAAGCTTTTTGAAGATGTTTCTTATGTAGAGTCCTTCCTATATAGCTTCAAATTATCTGGTGCAGCAACACTCTGTGCAATATTGATCGGTATTCCTGCTTCTTACGGTTTAGCAAGGAATACTTTTAAAGGAAAGGGGATTGTGATGAATCTAATTTCATCTCCTCTCCTGCTTCCTCAAATTTTCTTAGGATTGGCTCTGCTACAGTTTTTTTATTACTTTACGAACAGTCCACAGAATTTCGTAACCTTAGTATTTGCACATATCGTTATTATTTTGCCATATGTTGTTCGGACATGCGTGAATAGCTTTATAGGGATAAGCCCATATATAGAAGAAGCGAGCAGGGACCTGGGTGCAGGAGCATGGAAAACCTTTTTCTCCATAACATTGCCACTAATGAAATCAAGCATTATTGCTGGAACTCTATTTTCATTTGCTGTCTCTTGGATAAATGTAGAAGTGACCATTTTCCTTACAGCAGCCGATCAAATGGCACTTCCTGTTAAAATGTTCAATTATGTTCAGTATAATATCGATCCAATGATTGCTGCTGTTTCCGCTGTAACAATTTATATCGCTTTTATCCTAATTCTCATTATTGATATGTTAGTGGGAATTGAGAATATTGCCTCAAAATAAAACAGGACACTAGGGGGGTTCTTTATGAAGAAATTAAGAGTGTATGCAATATTATTCGTAGTTTTGTTAATGGTTGCTACTGGTTGTGGAAAGCCTGTTCAACCCAAAGGTGATGCAACTGAGGCTAATACAGATGTAAAAAGTCAGGAAATATCCATTGCCATTTTTGGTGGTGATTGGGGAGAAACTATTAAAAAGCACATAATTAAACCTTTTGAACAAGAGACCGGCATTAAAGTGAATATCATTGAAGGGAATTCAACAACAACTTATTCTCGTTTATTACAGGAAAAGGGCTCTCCTACTATTGATTTAGCTTTATTGGACTCAGGAATTTCCGAATTGTCATATCAGAATGAAATTGTCGAAAAACTTGATAGAAGCAAATTTAAAGAAAGCGATTCTCTTTTACCTGAGGCATTTCAAGGAATTGATGATGAAACATTTGGTGTAGCTCTTGGATATTGGGGTTTAGGAATCGTGTATAACAAAGACGTAGTTAATAATCCACCAAAATCATGGAAGGATCTTTGGAATGACGAATACAAAGGAAAATTAACAATTCCTACACCTGCAACTACTGGAGGACTCCCTTTATTAATGCAAATTTCTGAGCTGGAAGGGGAAGAAAAAGGGAAAGTGGAAAAAGGACTAGAAAAATTGAAGTCTTTAGATGTAGTTGCATTTTTTGACGGATCAGGAGCTGCTACTAATTTATATCAAAGCGGAGAGGCTTCAGTTGGAGCACATTATGGTGGACCCGCATATGTAATGAAAGACCAAGGTCTGCCGATTGAGTTTGTCGTACCAGAGGAAGGCGTTCTAGGTGCAGGTAGCTTCTGGCATGTTGTGAAAGGGACAAAAAAGTCCGATCAAGTCTATTCCTTCTTAAACTATGCTACTTCAAAGGCTGCACAGGAAGGAATCGCTAATGACTTATATCTAGCACCAGTTCATAAGGATGTTAAATTAGATGAAAAAACGCTTGAAAGAATGCCATATGGCAAAAACGGATCACTTCAGGATTTAAAAATGCCAGATTACAATCTCATAAACAAAAACAGGGATGAGTGGAACGAACTCTGGAATAGACAAATGGGAAGTTAAGGAGGTTTCAATTATGACAGCGGTTCCATTAGCAGAAACCCGTAACTTACATCAGGCCGAAGAAAAAAATAGCATAATTGAGTTTAATGAGGTGACCAAAAAATATAATCAGGCAATTGCAGTTGATAACATTTCCTTAAGTATAAAAGAAGGGGAGTTCCTTTCCCTTCTTGGTCCCAGTGGGTGTGGTAAGACCACCACTCTTCGAATGATTGGCGGGTTTGAATTGCCAAGTCAAGGAAGCATAAAGATTGACGGTAAAGAAACAGGTAAATTACCACCTAATCACCGTCCAGTTAATACCGTTTTTCAGAACTATGCATTGTTTCCTCATTTAAGTATCTATAATAATATCGCTTTTGGACTAAAGCAAAAGAAAATATCAAAGGCTCAAATTACAAGCGAAACAAATGAAATTATCGAAATTATGGGATTAGAGGAGCATAAAGACAAATATCCAAGGCAACTGTCTGGCGGTCAGCAGCAAAGGGTTGCATTAGCTAGAGCTTTGGTGAACAAGCCCAGAGTGTTGCTCCTAGATGAACCACTCGGGGCACTAGATTTAAAGCTGAGAAAAAAAATGCAGTTCGAATTAAAAAAGCTTCATGAACAATTTAAGATTACGTTTATTTACGTCACTCATGATCAAGAGGAAGCTTTAATCATGTCAGACCGAATTGCGGTTATGAACAGTGGGAGAATTGAACAAATTGACACTCCCGAACAAATTTATAGCAATCCAAAAACGCTATTTGTTGCTGATTTTATCGGGGAAACTAACGTAATAGATGTAAATTTATTACAAAACAAAAATAAAGAAAATCTAATGAAAGAGTTTTCGCAAATTTATACATCAAATAAAAAACTAGTAATTAGACCTGAACACTTAAAAATATCGAATAATCCCTTTTCTTCAGACCAAATTTCATTTGATGCAAAAATAAAAAATGTTCATTTTGTTGGTTCAAAAAGAGTAGTTGAGTGTGTATCAGGTTCTCAGGAGATTATTATTAATCTACCTGATGAAGAAATTTTGGATTATTTAACTGAAAGTAGTATTTCCTTGAGTGTTAGGAAGGACTTGGTTAGAGTACTCTAAAGCAACAGTTATAACAAATATAATTATGTTCCAAGTAAGTAAATACAATATTTTGTTTATCCTAGTCTTATTTATTTCTTTAATAGGAATGTTATTCATTCCTGATGTAATGCTATGTAATCCTAGATTAATAATCTAGTAAATTTAAATATAAGGGAGATATAAAAAATGAATTTTACAAATGTTGTTCAAACTATTGAAACTCATACTTTTGGAGAGCCTACAAGAATTATTAATGGTGGATTATTAAAACTTAAAGGAAATACTGTAGCAGAGCAAAGAGACTATATGGCTGAACATTATGAATGGTTCCGTAACGCTCTCATTCAAGAGCCTCGTGGACATCGTGATATGTTTGGAGCAGTTTTGTTACCTCCTCTTAGAGATGATGTTGATTTTGGAGTCATTTATATGGATAATACAAACTTTTTAAATATGTGTGGGCATGCAACTATAGGGGTAGCAACCGCAATAGTTGAAACTGGATTAGTTGAAGTGAAAGGTCCAGTAACTGAACTGGTTTTAGAAACACCTGCCGGCCTCGTTTACCCGCGAGTTAAAGTAGAAAATGGCCGTGTTGAGTCAGTGACTTTTACAAATGTTCCAGGATTCCTTGAACAAAGGGATGTTGTAATAGATGCTGGAGAGCTTGGGGAAATTACGGTAGATATTAGTTTTGGTGGAAACTATTTTGCATGGGTTAATATTGAGCAGTTAAATGAAGAAATCCATGTTTCAAATGGAACTAAACTTAAAGCATTGGCGAAAATTATTAAACAGCATGTAAATGAACAGGTAAAAGTACAACATCCTACTAAACCTTATATTAACTATATTGATATTGTCACTTTTTACGGAAAGCCTCAACTTTATCCGGAAGCTACTTATAAGAATGTTCATATGTTTAGTGAACAGCAAGCTGACCGATCACCTGGTGGTACTGGTACAACTGCTATGGTCGCAAGAATGGTTGGAAGAAATGAATTAGATTTACATGAAGAAGTAATTTGCGAGGGATTTGTTGGTGGTAAATTTATTGGAAAAGCTACCGAACGCACAATGCTTGGCGATAAAGATGCAGTTATTACAGAAATAACTGGATCGGCCTTTATTACAGGATTCCAAAATATTTTAATTGATCCAAACGATCCATTTAAACACGGATTTATTGTAGATTAATATCACTAGAATTGTTCAAGCGAAGAGCGATCTAACGAGTTAAGATCGTCTCTTCGCTTTTTGAAATGTTAAGAGATGGTGGATGGGTTGAGGCTACTTCAACTGGGGAGGCTTTTGAATTACATAATAGAGATTATTCTACGTATATAATTGTTAATAGAACAGATAAATATACTGAGTAATCCATCCATGCTTCTAACTAATCTGTGAATGCGATTTTCCCAATTTTAGCTGCTAGCCCTCCTAAGACATTTATCCAACCCAATGTGCCTATTCCTACATTCTTATGGTATATTGAAATAGCATTCTATAAGATGAAGGAGCAGTCATGATGAGAAGAGAATGGTTTCTGCGCTGGTCTTTTTTTGTTTTTGGATTAATGATTTTGGCTTTTGGGATTTCTTTAACTATTAAAGGGAAACAATTGGGGATAGGACCGTGGGATGTTTTTCATTACGGGTTATTTCTCAAATTGGGGCTCTCCATTGGATCTTGGTCAATTATAAGTGGATGTTTACTGTTGTTGATTAGTTCCTTAATAAAAAAGGAATGGCCAAAAATAGGAGCACTTCTTAATATGGTGTTTCTTGGATTGTTTATTGATTTTTTTAATTGGCTGCTTCCAACAGTTGATAGTTTAATAGGTCAATCAATAGTGTATTTATTCGGTGTAATTTTTTTAGGTTTTGGAATTGGTTTATATGTTTCTGCTGACCTTGGAGCAGGACCAAGAGATAATTTTATGCTTTTGATTGTTGAAAAAACGGGCTGGCGCATCCCATGGGTACGAAATGGGATTGAAATAATAATATTTCTTTTAGGCTGGTTGTTAGGTGGCCCTGTCGGAATAGGGACGTTGTTTATTGCTTTTGGTTTAGGGCCAATCCTAGGAATTTCAATTCCTCAATGCAAGAAATTATTTTATCTTTGCCTCAAACAAGAGACTTCGACTATTACAAATACATCCATTAGAGGAATAAGAGACTGACTTGGCAAAGTCAGTCTCTTATTCATGTGCGCCCAGCATGTGTACAGTCTATAGGGATGAGTCCCAAATTGTGAAGGCAGAAATAGCTGTAGCTTAACACAAGGGTGTCTGTGTTGCGCAGAATCTGAAGGAAGTGAGCGGCAACTAATTTCAATTTGTAATGTCAATTTTTAAAAAATTCTAAAATTAATATTGAATTACTATTTATATTGTAATACAATTATAATCATAGAAACAAAAGTCATTCTAGAAAAAATAACAAATGAGGAGGATGTTCATGAACTATGAAGAAAAATTAATAAAAGCTGGATATAAGCTACCAGATCCAGCACAAGCAAATCAACGACCGTTTGAAGATGGCATTAAAACCGGTAATTTACTTTTTGTATCCGGAAATGCAGCAAAGGTAGACGGTGTATTGAAATATAAAGGAATTGTGGGAGATACAGTTTCTATAGAAGAAGCTCAGGAGGCAGCCAAAATTGCCTTTACAAATTGTCTAGCTGCTGTACGAAATATCATGGGAAGTCTCGATTCTATCAAAAAGATTGTTAATATAAAAGGTTATGTTGCAAGCACACCGGATTTTACTGATCAACCGGAAGTGATGAATGAAGTTTCATTCTTGGCAAGTGAAGTATTTGGAGAAGCAGGAAAACACAGTAGAGTAGCAATGGGAGCTGCATCTCTTCCGGGAGGAACACCAGTAGAAGTTGAAATTGTGGTCGAAGTATTTTAATAGAAAAAACATATAATTTTATCGAAAGAGGGTAGAAAAAAATGATAGATTTTCCAAAAGAAATGCCATTAGGGATAAAACAATTGTTCACAAGTGTTACCCAATTAAAAGAAGGCGAGAAAGTACTTGTAATCACCGATGATAATAAAAGGGATATCGGAGAATTTGTTTATAAGTATGCAAAAGAATACTTTGATACTACGATGATTGTTATGAGTCCAAGAGACGGACATGGCGCTGAGCCAACTGAAGCCGTCAGAGCAGCATTAAATGGATGCGATGTAGCATTTGGTGCCACAACCATGTCGATGTACCATTCAAAAGCACGGTTGGAAACAAGTAAAAACGGAAGATTGCGTTGGGTGGGGCTACAAGATTATGCTCTACATATGTTTGAAGAAGGCGGCCTAACCGCTGATTTTGATGAAGTAAGGAAGGTCATTGATCGGGTTTCTGAGTATTATCAAGGTAAAACATTTACACTCACTGCTCCTGGAGGAACTAATATGGTGTGCAGCATTGAAGGACGTAAACCTGTTTTCGATTATGGGACATCGAGAGAGCCAGGTTCAGCTTCATTTCCACCTAATGCAGAAGTGGCCCTTGGTCCAGTCGAAGGTACAGCAAATGGTGTATTGGTGTTTGATGGAAGTATTCCTCATCCACTCCTAAATTTACTTGATGAACCTGTTACATGCAAAGTTGAGAACGGTTTCATTACAGAAATTACGGGCGGGCGAGAAGCGGATATTCTTCGCAAAATTTTGGCTGATTTCAATGATCCGACAGTGTATAATATCGCGGAACTTGGCCTCGGATTAAATAAAGAAAACTATTTGTGCGGACATATGGCTCCCGATGAAGGTTCATTTGGAAATATTCATATTGGAATTGGAAAAAACTTGAACTTTGGAGGACATGTAGATTCCCCGCTGCATCTTGATTTAGTCATTAAAAATGTAACAGTTGTAATTGATGATTATTCAATAATGAGAGACGGAGAATTGTTAGTCTAACGGATCAGTTTAAAAGTTTTTATAGGTATGACCGAATGAAGAGACAGGAAGGGAAGTCCCTTCCTAAAGTTTTATTAAAAGACTTTCGCGCATCTACAATTCGTAAAGATTCAGTTAAGAGGTAGATAAATAAAATTATGGAAGAAATTCACTTGCCAAACGGTAAACACTTACAAGGAAATGGTGAACCTTAAACCCACGGCATCATGTAAGTGGCATTCTTAAAACCAATAAATCATTTTATGAAAGGAATAATGAATAAATATTCATTATACAAGGTGGTTAAATGGAAAAGATGAATAAAATACTCCCTCTTTTGATAAGCATTGCCTTGGTGCTGGTGTTAATTGGTTGTTCTGCTACGGCCAGCAGTGATATAGGTAAATCTAGTGATATTGGAGAAAAACGGATTATCAGCATAGCGACGGTACAGCCAGATGATCATTCAATCACTAAAGCTCTGTACAAATTTAAAGATTATATTGGAGAAAATCTTGGGGATAAATTTGAAGTAAGGATTTTTAATAACGCTGTAATGGGTGGGAATACAGAGGCAATTGAATTGCTGCAGATGGGTAGTCTCGATATTGTTGCTACAAGTGGAAGCAATCTGGAGTCCTTTGCCAAAGAATATAAGATTTTTGGTTTACCATATTTGTTTAATGATGAAGCAAGTTTTCGAAAAGTCATGAACGATGAAGATTTCATAAAGCAAATTTATAACTCTACTGTTGATGACGGGATTCAGGGTGTAGCCTGGTTTGCCAATGGTGTTAACAACTTTTATTCTTCAAAGAAGTTTGAAAATCCGGAAGATTTAAAAGGGTTGAAGATACGCGTACAATCCAGTGAGGCGAATGTCAAGATGGTACAAGCATTTGATGCTGCGGCAGTTGTGATGGCTCATGGTGAAGTATATACCGCATTGCAAAATCGTGTGATTGATGCCGGGACTAACCCTGAGGTGGCGTTAGTTAGTTTGAAGCATGGTGAGGTTGCAAAATATTATTCCCGGACAGAACATCAGATATTTACAGATATGCTCGTAGTCAATTCCAAATTTATGGATTCTCTTACGAATGAAGAAAAGGAAATCTTTCAAAACGGCTTTAAAATGACTACTCAAGTTCAAAATGAGGAATGGGATCAGCATATTCCGATATTAATAGAAGAGGCAAAGGAGATGGGGGTTGAGTTTATTACTGTCGACAAAAAGCCATTTGAAGAAGTGCTAAAACCGGTAACTGAAGAATTGCTAGATATGTACCCAGAATTAAAGCCTTTATATGAAAAGGTTCAAGAAATCCAGAACTAAATGAAGGGAGAGGATGAGATGAAAAAGTTTAAAAATATTTTGGATAAGGTGCTTTCCGGTGTGTGTGCTGGACTTCTTGCTTTTATGACGCTCATTACCATTTACCAGATTATGATGCGGTATGTATTTAATAGCCCAAGTACTATGTCTGAAGATATATTGAGTTATTCATTTGTCTGGGTTTCGTTGCTGGGAACAGCATTGGTATTTGGCCAAAAAGACCATATGAGATTATCTTTCTTTTCTGATAAGGTGAAAGGAAGAGGGCAAATAGCAATATCCATCTTTTCCGAGTTGCTTATTTTGGCCGTAGCTATTAGCGTCTTTTTAGTTGGCGGAAAAGCGGTGATGGGGGTCGGAGCATTACAGATTTCCCCTACGCTGAGCATTTCTATGGATTGGATTTATATCATACTTCCGATTAGCGGAGTTTTGATCGTTATCTATAGCTTAATTAACATAATCCAAACGATACAGGAATTTAATGAGAGCGGAAAAGGGGAATTGCAATGAGCATAGCACTATCAGCAGGCTTATTAATTTTTGTTGCGCTAATAATATTATTGCTGCTGGGCATTCCGATTGGAATCTCACTGATTATTTCATCGATTTTAGCCATTGTTTACTCATTAGGTTTTTCAGCAGCGATACCAGCATCAGCATTAAAAATGTTTCAGGGGATTAATATTTTTACACTACTGGCTATTCCTTTCTTCATTTTGGCAGGCAATATCATGAACAAAGGTGGCATAGCAGTCCGACTAATTAACTTTGCAACTGCCTTGACTGGAAGAATTCCAGGATCTTTAGCCCATACTAATGTAGTAGCGAACATGTTGTTTGGATCCGTATCCGGTTCAGGAGCAGCAGCTGCATCTGCAATGGGAACAATTATTGGTCCGATCCAAAAAAAGGAAGGATATGATGAGGACTTTTCAGCAGCCATTAACGTTGCCACGGCTCCTACAGGGCTATTGATACCACCAAGTACTGCTTTGATTACGTACGCCTTGGCAAGCGGGGGTACTTCTGTAGCTGCGCTATTCCTTGGTGGAGTCATTCCGGGAATATTATGGGGTCTAAGCTGTATGGTTGTCATATATTTCTATGGAAAAAAGAGAGGTTTTGTTGCAAAAAGGCCTATAACAGCTAAAGAATTGCTTAAAGTAACGTTTGAGGCAATTCCGAGCTTACTGTTAGTTTTTATCGTTATTGGCGGGATAGTCGCTGGTGTATTTAGTGCTACTGAAGGTTCTGCCATTGCAGTTGCTTATTGTTTATTGCTATCCATGTTATTTTATAAAACGATAAATATGAAAGATTTATATAGTATTTTGCTAGATAGTGCCAAGTTATCGGCAATTATCATGTTCTTAATTGGTGCATCCAACATAATGGCATGGGTAATGTCATTTACTGAAATTCCTTCTTTAATAGCTAATGCAATATTGGGAATTTCAGAAAATCCAATTATTGTATTACTGGTAATTAATTTACTATTGCTGTTTGTCGGTACTTTTATGGACCTGACCCCTGCAATATTAATTTTCACGCCAATTTTATTGCCTGTGTGTACAGCGTTAGGAATGACACCTTTACATTTTGGTATTATGCTTACGTTTAATTTGAGCATTGGAACCATTACACCACCAGTAGGTAACATCCTCTTTGTAGGTATAAAAGTCGCCCAAAGAAAACTGGAAAGTGTCATGCCGCACCTTTTTAGATTTTATGCAGCGATTTTCGTTGTTCTTATGCTAATCACATATGTTTCTTGGTTTTCAACATTCTTGCCAAAGTTAGCAGGTTACTCTTGATCTGATTAATCAGAATATTAATTATTATTTAAGCTTTTAAAGTTTCTATACAAATTGCATTTCAACAAGCTATTGTAATACGAACGTCATTAAACTTGTAATAGTGGCTGACTTGTGAAATCGTAACTGAGTACTATTTGATGTACGTACAATTACAACATGTTGAGAGAATGATTTAATTAGATTTCCCAATAATTATGGAGGATTAGAAATGAATAAACTAAAAAAAGCACTAGATAATAATCAAATTGCTTATGGTATTTTTTCAGCTTTAAAAGATCCTGCAGTTATAGAAATATTGGGGTATGCTGGCTATGATTTTGCCGTCATTGATTTAGAACATTCCACATTGGATCTGTCAACAATGGAACATATGATTAGGGCAGCCCAGATTGCAAACATAACATCCGTAGTTCGAACTCCTCAGGAAGATTACGGTACTATTTTGAGGGCTGTAGAGGCAGGTGCAGATGCAGTAATGGTACCGCATTTAATATCAAAAGCACAAGCTGAAAAAATAGTGGCAATGGCAAAATATCAACCAATTGGCCAACGAGGTCTAGATGCTTCAACAAGATTAGCCAAATTCGGTGGTGTAAGTGTGAATATTGAAAACCATATGAGAAGCCAAAATGAAAGATTACTAGTTATCGGGATGATTGAAGATGCTGAAGCAGTCTTAAATATTGATGATATTGTCACTACAAAGGGCTTAGATCTATTATTTATTGGTGCAACTGATTTATCTGGATCGTTTGGTTATCCGGGGGAAGTAACTCATCCAATTGTCCGTGAAGCGATTCAAGAGGTAATTAACAAAGCAAATAATGCTGGAGTCAAAGTGGGTATCCCGGCTTTTAAACCAAATCAAGTAAGAGAAGTAATAGATATGGGTGTTAGTTACCTTACAACACCTGCTGTAGATGCCTCATATTTAACGCAAAGTTTAAAAGCTCATCTTGAATCTGTCAAATTATGATGATGTAGGCAGACAAATATTAACAAGGAGTTGTTAAAGTGATGGACATAAAACAGAAATTACTAATGTTATTTGAACACAATAAGATAGATAGCGGATATTTTGATGTAAATGCTTTTAGTGTAGAGGCAACTGTATTTACTAATAAAATTCGAGATATAAAAGCAAATAACACATTACTTACCCATGAACCCATATTTTCACTTAATCAAAAAAGAGGTGAATCTATTAAATGAGTAAATCAAATGTTTTAGAATGGAGTATCGAGCAGCTAAGTAAGAGCATAAAAGAAAAAGAAATTTCTCCTGTTGAAGTGTTAAACACAAGCCTCAATTTGATTTCAGCGAAAAATAAAGAGTTGAATGCGTTCATTACAATAATAGAAGAAGAATCAAAAAAAGCTGCTAAACGAGCTGAAGAAGAAATTATTAATGGTAATTATAAGGGTCCGCTTCATGGAATTCCTATTGGATTAAAGGACTTAATTTGTACTGCAGGAGTGAAAACTACCTTTGGTTCTGAAGTATTTAAGGATTATATTCCTAATTTTGATGCAGAGGTTGTTACGAAATTAAAGGACGCTGGAGCCATTTTGATCGGCAAATTAAATATGCATGCATTTGCTTATGGAACAACAGGAGACCGATCGTTTTTTGGACCAGTTAAAAACCCGCATAACCCTCAAAAAATAACAGGAGGGTCAAGTTCCGGATCCGGAGCAGCTGTAGCTTCCTATCTATGTTACGGCTCAGTTGGCTCGGATACAGGGGGATCGATTAGGATGCCTGCTTCGATGTGTGGAATCGTAGGAATGAAACCGACGTTTGGAAGGGTGAGTAAGTATGGATCCATACAATTGTGCCCAACATTAGACCATCTAGGTCCTATGACTCGAACGGTTACCGATAATGCTCTGATGTTAAACGCATTGTCTGGTTTTGATAAAAAAGATAGCTATTCGGCTTATTCCAATATAGAAGACTTTACAGAAGGTATTAATATAGGGATTAGAGGTAAAAAAATCGGGATTCCTACTTCCTTTTATTTTGATATTATTGACACGGAAGTTCGCCGTGTGTTTGATTTAGTAGTTGAAAATTGCCGACAACTTGGTGCCGAAATTGTGCCCGTTGAGCTTTCTGGTATGAATGAACTTCTTACAGCACAGCAAGTTATTTTGGCTGCTGAAGCATATACATCGTTAGAGAAAAATTTAATAAATACGCCCGAACAGATTGAAGAAGAAGTAAGATCAAGAGCGATTGCTGGGATGCTTATTCAAGCTAGTGAATATATTCAAATGTTACAAATAAAACATAAAGCAATTGATATGCATAACGAGGTTTTTAATAAGGTTGATGTAATTTTGACACCTACTTTGCCGATGGTACCAACTAATATTGAACAGAGAGAGACAAATTCTTATGGATTACAGGAGCATGTCCGTATATTTGCGCGATTAACTGGTCCAAGCAATACTACCGGGCTTCCAGCAATTTCTGTTCCAGGTGGTGTATCGGAATGTGGGTTGCCGATAGGCGTACAATTTATTGGAAAAGCCTTTGCTGAGGCTGAACTTTATCAATTTGCTTACGCGCTAGAACAAACTGAAATATACAGTTCAGCTCTTTCTTTTGATAGAATTGCAAATTCCAACTTGGAAGAAGTAATGGAGTAGTCGGAAGGGGGATAAAATGGAGATTTTTACTCTTGGTGATAAAAAATATCAGGCAAAAAGGGACTGGATACAGTTACCAAAAGATAAATCATTAAATAATATTTCTGGGATTTCTACTGACAATAAGGGACGTATCTATGTGTTACAACGAAGTAATCCATTTATGTTAATTTTTTCAAAAGATGGTGAACTTGTTGATGAGTGGTTCGATGAGACTCTCTCAGATGGTCATTATTTTCGAATAACAGTGGATGGTAGAGTATGTGTGGTTGATAGAAATCATCATAGGATAGTAATATTTAATAGTTCGGGAGAGATTCTTCAAGTTATTGGGGATCAGGAGAATCCGGGTGGTTTAGGTGTACCCTTTAATCATCCTACAGATGTAACTGTGAATGATAATGGTGATTTCTTTGTTTCAGATGGTTATGGAAACTTTTCTGTACACCACTTAAATTCGAGTGGTGAATTGATAAATACTTGGGGAATACCTGGAAAAGGTGAAGGGGAATTTACAGTACCCCACTCAGTATTGATAGATCAACAAGATCGTGTCTTAGTTGCTGATCGTGAAAATAATAGAGTTCAAATCTTTAATCAAAAGGGAGAATATTTGGATGAAATTAAGAATCTATATCGTCCAATGAGTATCTATGAAGATAAGGATGGTTTCTTTTATGTAACTGATCAGTCACCCACATTAAGTCTGCTTAGTCCAAATGGTGAACTTCTTGGAAGGTTTCTTACTTTGGGAACAATCGGACATGGTGTGACTGTTGACGAAAATGGTGATATTTATATTGCTGAGATGTTTCAAGATATGATTATTAAATTTATACGTTTAAGTTAAAAGACTTAAAAAATTTGTAAGCCAGTGTGTAACGATATTCCATCGCGGACACACTGGCTCTCTTCTTGAAAGGATTGTGTTCACCAAAAGCATTCCTGCCGGTTCACGTGGGACCAGCATGATTACATAGGAATGAAGGATTAGAGAGTCGTTAATATCGTTACGATAAGAGGATTAAGCATGTAAGTGAGGATTTTAAATAGCAGATCAGGGAGTAAGAAGCAGTGCCATCATGAAAAGAAAACGGGTCCGATAATGGACTGCTTTTGCCCTTAATTATAAAATTACATATCAGTCTTTGCTAGGGTGGTTCTCAAGGACTTTTTTCCGAACATAATTCAAATGTTTATACATCTGTTTATATGACTCATATGGATCCCTCTTCACAAGTGCTTCATATATGGCAGTATGATGCTCAACTGTAATCTCGGGTTCCCGATACTTAATGAGACTGTCGGTTTTTTCATGAGTAATAAGCAGGGAATCAATCATTCCTTCCAAAACGGGATTTTTTGCACTTAGTGCAATAATTCTATGAAATTCTCTATCATGAGAACCATAATTTCCGTCAGGACTGTTAGAGATAAGATAAATTGTTTCTTTTAATTTCTTCAGGTCTTCCTCTGTAATTTTTTCGGCAGCAAGATTAACTAAACCCAGCTCCAATGTCATTCTGGCTTCAATAATCGCAGGTAAATTATCCATCGATAATGCCAGCATCACCATAAATGGGGTTTTACCGATTTTTTTATTTATAAAAGTACCCCCACGGGGCCTTTTGGTAATCATTTCCAGAGTTTCGAGAGAACTTAGCGCTTCGCGTATAACTGGTCTGCTTACACCTAGTTTCTCCATTAATTCTAATTCCGGGGGGAGCCGGTCCCCTGGTTTCAACTGACCGGTTTGCAGAAGCTTAACAATCTGATCCAAAACCTGCTGAGACAATGTATTCCTAGTGATTGATTCCACGGTATATTTCTCCATAAAAACCCTCCTTATTTAATTATTGTATGACAATTTAACTGTTTGTTCAAGGTTTTTCATTAATAATGAAATATTAGTCAAAAGAGTAGTGTGATTGTTAAATTTATACAGTTACAATGATTAGTCTTATTTTAACAGAAACAGCCATTAAGAACTTAAAGTCAGTACTAACGAAATTTAAGATATTGTTTCATTATCAGCAGTATCCGAGGAAATTGCAGGGGTTACTAGATTAATAGATTAGAATTTTTATATTTGACAGAATATTTTAATTGTATTACAATAATACATATAGAAATTAATTAATTATTTTGAAAGGTGGATTTCATATGACAACGCAAAAAAGGCAGGCGCCAAAAGGGATTTTAGGATTTCCAGTAGCTCCCATGGATACAGAAGGGAATTTGGATTTAGAGGGACTGGGGAAGAATATTGAGTTTTTAATTAAAGAAGGATTGTCTTCTATTTTTGTAGCTTGTGGAGCGGGAGAATTGCATGCACTTAGCAATGAAGAATACAGATCCATAGTGGAAGTTGCTGTTGAAAAGACAAAAGACAAAGTTCCGCTTTATACAGGCGTTGGAGGAAACATTACGCACGCTTTAAAGCAAGCGAAGATTTCTGAAGAGTTAGGTGCGGATGGGTACCTGATTTTACCGCCATATTTGATCGATCCATCACAGGATGGCCTTTACGCCTATTTAAGCGAGATTATTAAAAGCACAGATTTGAATGCAATTGTATATCAGCGTGATAATTGCATTTTTGAAGCTGAAACACTTCAGAAACTATGCGAACTGCCACAACTTGTCGGGTATAAAGACGGCCTTGGTAATATGGAAAAGAACGTGGAATTTACACATCTGATCGGGGATCGTCTAGAGTGGATCAATGGGATGCCGTTAGCGGAAGTAACTATGGCAGCGTATGTTAACTTAGGATTCACCTCTTATTCATCAGCGATTTCAAACTATATTCCTCAAATTTCAGCGAAATATTACGAAGCGCTTCTAAATGGCAATAAAGAAGTGGTGCATGACCTGTATGAAAATGTGATTTTCCCGATTCATCGTATCCGTAAACAGAAGAAAGGTTATGCCGTTTCGCTTATCAAAGCCGGCATGCAAATTGTTGGTCTTCCTGTGACAACAAATGTCCGGGCGCCAATCGCACCTGTTGAAAAAGGGCATTACGAAGAGCTAAAAGTCATTATTGAAAAGGCACAGAAAAAGTATCCCGCAAAAGTAGCGGCTGTTTAATAGGAGGCAATTATGACTACAACAACTGAAGCAAAAATAAAAACCTATTTGAATTATATTAACGGCGAGTGGGTCGCTTCTGAAACAGGACAGACAGGCATTAGCAAAAATCCTGCTCGGATTGATGAAGTTGTAGGGGCTTATCAACTTTCTTCAAGCAATGATTTCGACAAAGCAGCTACTGCTGCACGGCAAGCCCAAAAAGCGTGGCGTAAACTTGCTGGTAATGTGCGTGGCGATTATTTGTTGAAGGCTGCGTCCATTATGGAAGAGAGAATCGATGACATTGCAACGGCCATGACACTTGAAATGGGCAAGACTTTCCCAGAGGCGAAAGGCGAAACGGCACGTGGTGTAGCCATAATACGCTACTTTGCAGGCGAAGGAATGCGGTCGGTTGGTGATGTGATCCCTTCGACTGACAGCGAAGCATTGATGTTCACAACAAGGGTTCCTTTAGGTGTTGTTGGTGTGATCACGCCTTGGAACTTCCCGGTAGCCATTCCGATGTGGAAAATGGCCCCAGCTCTTATTTATGGAAATACGGTAGTTCTTAAACCCGCGAGTGAGACAGCGGTTACGAGTGCAAAAATTATCGAGTGCTTACATGACGCAGGAATTCCTGCAGGTGTTGTGAACTTGGTGACGGGCTCCGGTTCCCTAATTGGACCGGAAATGGCAAACCATAAAGATATCGATGCCATCACATTCACAGGATCGAATTCGGTTGGAAAACAATTGGCGCAAATCGCTGTTTCAAGGGGCATCAAATATCAACTTGAGATGGGAGGGAAAAACCCTGTAATTGTTGCGAACGATGCAGATCTGGATTTGGCCGTTGAAGCTACAATCAGCGGTGGATTAAAATCTACTGGACAAAAATGTACAGCAACGAGCCGGGTAATTGTTCAACAAGATATATATGAAGCATTTAAAGGGAAGTTGCTTGAAAAAGTTGCTGAAATCACCGTTGGGGACGGGATGGAGGCAGGAACTTGGATGGGGCCAAGTGCAAGCCAAGGTCAATTGGACACTGTACTTTCCGCGATTGAAAAAGGAAAAGCGGAAGGGGCTACACTTCTCCTCGGTGGAAATGAAGTGAAAAAAGAAGGTTTGAATGGATACTTTGTGGAGCCGACTGTTTTTGAAAATGTATCTTCTGACATGGCCCTTGCGCGAGAAGAAATTTTTGGACCGGTTCTTGCTCTGATGAAAGTAGATACGATTGAAGAGGCACTTGAATTGGCAAATGACTCGGAATACGGACTGAGTGCTTCCATTTTTACAACGAATATTAGCAATATGCTGTCGTTCATCAATGAAATGGATGCAGGTCTTGTTCGCATCAATGCAGAAAGTGCGGGGGTTGAATTGCAAGCTCCTTTCGGTGGCATGAAGCAATCCAGTTCTCATTCACGTGAACAGGGGCAAGCGGCAAAAGAATTTTATACATCAATTAAAACGGTATTTATCAAATAAGAAATAATGTATGGGAGTTATGCGAAGAGACACTTAACTCCTTATTATTCTAATCCAGATAACTTTGCATCACTTCAAATTATAATAGAAGCATTGCGGGATAGACCAGCAAAAATCGTTGGTCTATATTCCGTTGTATAAGGATTTCGGTGAAAAAGAACAAACGTGTTGAGGAGGATGACCATGCGTTTTATCGACGAGCAAGAGATAAAAAGCCTGATTACAATGGAAGATATTATCGATACTATTGAAGATTATTATTTGAATGACGGGGAGAAAAAGTCGCTCGTTCCGGAACGATTATTCATTAATGATGACGACAATTCTGCGTTATTGATGCCCTCTTTTTATGAAAATTATTATGGGGCGAAACTGATCGGGATCGCTCCAGGAAATGCGGCAATCGGTGAAGCAACGTTGAGGGGGATCTTTTTATTGAATGAAAGGAAGACAATGAAACCACTTGCCATTTTAGATGCACGAACTATCACTGCGATGCGGACCGGGGCTGTAAGTGGATTGGGCATGAAATATTTGGCTTCTAATGAGACATCAACCATCGGCATTATTGGAACTGGCGATCAAGGATGGAGTCATTTGCAGGCAGCATGCGCTGTGAGGAAAGTGCACCGGGCTTTAGTTTATAATCGGAGTGTTGAAAGACTAGATTCGTTTGTAGAGAAGGCTAAGAGGGAATTTCCATCTATTCACTTTGAAATTTCAGAACCCGAAACTATTTTGAAAGAATCACAAGTGATCATTACAACTACAACTTCAACGGATCCGGTTATCCCTTACGATGGCAAGGTAGATTTGACTGGGAAACATTTTGCGGGTTCGGGTGCATTTAAATCATTTATGCAGGAAATACCAGATGCAATTATTAAAGAAGCTGATTATATTTACGTTGATACAAAAGCGGCGTTTTCGGAGTGCGGTGAAATGATAACCGCTAAAACCTTTGGCCATAGTGAGAAGACAGTTCCCGAACTAAAAAGCCTTATTCAAGGCGGTAAAAATGAAGAGATGAAGGGAAAAACAACCATTTTTAAGTCGGTAGGCGTCTCCATTTTTGACATCCTGACAGCGAAATTGGTGTATGAACGACTGAAGAAATAAATTAATACAACATTATAGATTTCACCCGAGGAATGGGACTGTTTGGAGGATTGGATGAAATCCATTGAATAAAAAGGTTATTCATTAATAAAATTGATTCACTTTTGACTATAAAAATATTAAAAGNNGAATTTCAATTCCTCAATGGAAAAAAAAAATACTTTTGCCTCAATCAAGAGATTTCGACCATTACAAACACATCCACTAGATGAATAGAGACTGACTTGTCATAGTCAGTCTCTATATGATAAACATCAGTAGGAATCTTTCTTTTTAATATCAAAGTTCCATTTTGAGCCCCAAAACTGCATTTTAACTCCTCTTTTCGCCTCAAAAAATCACTTTTGGCTAGAAAAAACACGTTTATGGCTTTTTTAACGAATTTCCTTTTTTTGTATATTAATACTAATGTTGAGCTACCTAGGAATATATGCATCGTGCACAGTCGAAAGGCTATGAAAATGGAAAAATTAAGTTATGAAACGAGACTAAGTCTAGAAGCTAGTTCGCCTGTCCCCAGTGGTAATATTTTAGCCGAAGGGGGGCGCCTTTATTTAACGTGTTTGCTAAATATCCAGTGCCTAATCTTTTTTACAGGAAAAGGGTCTGGCATTTTTTTATTAAAAAGATACGCTTTCATTTTCAAATGTTATTGAGCTATTAAGCGAAAATAAATTACATAAAAAATAAGTCATTCATATATTGATAGGTTTCAGTTATCAATCAAAAATAATACCGAATTTTCTAACTGTTCAAACTATTATACAATAAGGTCAAGGAGGGGATAACAATGAAATTAGGTATAGTTTTGGCTAAAGATAATGAAACAATTGTTCCAATTGTAGAAGGAGAGATTGCGAGAATTTATGACACAGATACAGGGGAGTGCACTGATTCACCTAATCCAGCTTTAGGCCTTACAGAAGGTCGGAGAGGGGCTACGGTTAAGTGGATGGTTAGCCAAGGTGTTAAGGTTTTATGTGCACCTCCAGGAATGCTTTGTGAGTTATCCTATTCAAAGGCACAGGAGGAGCAGTTGAAATTTTTCAGGTTAGAATCCGGAACTAAATTTAATGAATTGAAAACTAAATTGAAGAACGGTGAAGTTACATTAAGTGTCAATCTACCAAATAATGAGGTGGAGCCCAGCCAACCTACTAAATAATAGGGAGAGGAAAGTCGACATGGCAAAAAAGGAGTCTAACAAGTTACCAGGAAGATCTGAATTCGGCCCTTTAAAGGGGCTGAAGGTTCTGGATATAGGAACACTTATTGCTGGTCCTTTTGGGGCGGGCCTGCTCGCAGACTTCGGAGCGGATGTAATAAAGGTTGAATTACCCAATGTCGGTGACCCTATTAGACAATATGGGAAGGCAACAGCGAACGGCAGCTCACTTGCCTGGGTAGATGGAGCGCGCAATAAACATTGTATTACTTTGGATATGCGTCAAGCTGAAGGCCAACATTTGATTAAGCGGCTAGTTAAGTGGGCAGATATTCTAGTTGAGAATTTCTCCCCTGGAACCCTTGAATCTTGGAATCTAGGATATGGTCAGCTGTCTGAAATCAATCCACGTTTAATAATGGTTAGAGTATCGGGCTATGGTCAAACAGGGCCTTATAAAAATAAGCCAGGTCTAGATCGTATAGCATTGAGCTATAGCGGTATGAGCTACGTGTCGGGTCACCCTGATAAACCACCGGTAAAAATGGGTGTGTCGATTGCGGATTATCTTACTGGTACTTTTAATGCTCTTTCTGCATTAATGGCTGTCTATTATCGTGATGTGATAGGTTCAGGGAAAGGTCAAGAAATTGATCTAGCTCTATATGAGGCTCCTTTCCGTATTTCTGAGGATATAATTGCCAGTTATGGAGTTCATGGTGAGATAAGGGAACGAGTTGGCAATCGCCACCTTTCAATGGCTCCTGCAGAAACTTATAAGGCTGGAGATGGGCGTTGGATTACTATTCATGCAGGGCTTGATAACTCATTTAAAAGGTTAGCAACAGCTATGAATCTCGAATATTTGATAGAAGATCCCCGCTTTATTGGTATGCGTAATCGTGCAAACTATACAGATGAACTTAATGAAATCATTGAAGAATGGATGGGACAATATACCGGTGAACAAGTGCTTGCCATACTTGATGAAGCATGTGTCCCTGCAGCTCCGGTTAATAGTGTAGAACATATTTTTAGAGATCCTCATATTGCTGCTCGTGAAAATATCGTTGAAGTTCATGATTCTGAAGTAGGAAAGGTTCATGTTCCAGGGATAGTACCAAAATTTTCTCATACTCCAGGTAAGATTGCATGGTCAGGAAAAACGATGGGTGCTGATAATGATCAAGTTTATCTAGGTCTGCTCGAGTTAGATCCTGAAGAATATGAATTTTTAAAGGAAAAGAATGTAATTTAATTATTCATTGTTTGGATGAATTAGGAGGAATATTCCATGACCTTAAATGAACTGGTAAGGTATGAAAATATTGAACAAGTTGCAATGATTACTTTACAGAGACCTGAAAAATTAAATGCTTTCAATAAGAATATGGTTGAAGGTCTCTATAATGCGTGGTGCAAATTTGAAAAAGATGAAATGGCTAAAGTAGCAATCATATCAGGTGAAGGTAAATCGTTCAGTGCAGGGCTAGATCTTAACGACTTTACCCCAGTGTCAGCATCGATACCTGGTATTGGAGCAGAGGTTACAAAACCAATAATAGCAGCGGTTACTGGTTATTGTATTGGCATAGGGTTGGTTATCGCCATGATGTCTGATATACGGATTGCGGGAGAGAATGCTCAATTTATTTATCCGGAAGCTAAAATTGGATATACCGGTGGGGTAGGTTCTCTTTTGACAAAATATATGCCTAAGGGGATTGCTCTTGAAATGCTGTTAACCGGAAATGGTATCACTGCGCAACGTGCTTATGAGGTTGGTTTTGTTAATAGACTGGTTCCAGATGATCAAGTAATGGATGAATCCATGAAGATGGCACAAACGATATCCCAAAATTCCCCTTTAGTAGTGAAGGGTCTTAAGAAACTTGCAAATGATCCAAATATTATGGAATATACTGGGATTGGAAATAGGATTATCTCTAACATTGATAGAAGTGAAGATAGAATTGAAGGATTTAAATCATTTTTAGAAAAAAGGAAGCCTATTTTTACTGGGAAATAAACTTTTTGAATGAAAAGGGAAGGTAAATAAAAATGAAAATTATTGATTATTATGCCCTTTCAATTGGAGATAAGTTCAAAAGTAAATTTGTTATTACTGAACAATTAGTGAGAGACTATGTGGAGGCTTTACAAGATACCTATCAGCCTGGCAAAGTACCAAAATATTTATTTGCAATCTTTGCTCCTATATACGATGCTTTTGGCGGAAGATTATCACCAGGAACCATTCAAATAAAACAAAAGATGGAGTATTACATGGATGCAAAAATTGGAGATGAAATAGACGTAATTGTAACCATAAAAGATAAATATAAGAAGAATGAGAGAAATTATTTTATTTATGAAGTAGATTTCCTAAAAGGAAATGCATTGATATGTAAACATGA
>NZ_JBALNX010000145.1:1351-5110 GCF_036962035.1 Bacillus sp. JJ1773 | reverse complement strand
AATGGTACTTTGTTTTTTTTGAAAATGATAAAAGTCAATTTGACAAGAGAATCATTATAAATATTTAAAGGTTCTTGACAAGACATACTTTACTAAAACAATTTGGAGCGATTGTGAAATAATCTTGAACTGATCAATCTCCAATATCCAAAATTTACTTCTCTTTACCAAAAATTCACACAAAATACATTGTTTTTAATAAAATTTACAAAACCTTTACAAAGTTAGTGTGAAAAATTTACACTACAAATTTATTCTACTATTAGACAATATACGACAAAATCACGCTAACATTATTATGTCGGAGGTAATAAATGCTTATTTTCAAAAAACTAAAATTGGGATTATCGTTGCTAACATTACTAGCTATATTAACAGCATGTACAAGTAATAGTGATACTGATACAAAAGCGTCAAATGGCAGTAATTCTACAGTAGCTATTTCAGGATCTACATCTGTTGGTCCGCTTGCTGAAAAATTAGCCGCGAAATATAACGAGAAAGATCATACGAAAATTGAAATAAATCAAATTGGTTCATCTGCCGGTATTACAAACGCCATCAATGGTGTATCGGAAATTGGTATGTCTTCTAGGGATCTAAAAGAAGAAGAGAAAGCTCAGGGATTGAATGAAGTCGTTATTGCTTATGACGGAATTGTTGTAGTGACTCATCCAAGCAATAAAGTAAAAAATTTGACGTTGGAACAAGTAAAACAGATTTTTACTGGTGAAGTTACGAACTGGAAAGAACTAGGCGGAGATGACATGGAAATAGTCGTTGTCTCTCGTGAGGATGGTTCAGGTTCCCGCGATGCGTTCCAGGAAATTGTTGACTATAGCTCTGGTGAATTAATTAGAAATTCCATTATCGCAAGTGGTAACGGAAATATCAAAACGACAGTTGCAAACAATAAACATGCAGTTGGCTTTATTTCATTTGAATATATTGATGACACAATATCAACAATCGACATTAATGGGGTAGAGGCTACTGCAGAAAATGTTCTTCAACAAAAATACAGTTTGTCACGACCTTTCTTGTTTGTATACAAAGATGGGAAACTAACAGAAGCTGGCCAACAATTTATTGATTTCATCTTAAGTGAAGCTGGTCAACTTATTGCAGCAGAAGCAGGGGCAATCCCTGTAAAGTAATAACATAATTTTTAAAAGTAATCTTGGAGGAATACTGAGTGTCTATCCTAACAAAACACAATGCAGAAATCGGTAAGGCAAATAAAAGGAAGTATATGTTAGAGAAGGTATCTGCGAGAGTGTTCTTGACTTGTGCACTTCTTTCAGTCATCACTTTATTGTTAATCATTGGATTTGTTTTTTATAAAGGCTCACATCCATTTGTAGCTGGGGGCTATAGCTTTTTAGAGTTTATTTTAGGGTCGGATTGGGTACCTAGTGAAGAGAAATTCGGTATATTTCCAATGATTGTTGCATCCATTTTTGCAACCATTGGGGCATTAATTATCGGAGTTCCTATAGGGTTATTTACTGCGATTTTCTTAGCTGAAATAGCCTCAAAAAAAGTGGCCAAAATCATTTCACCTGCGATTCAGCTGTTAGCAGGTATCCCATCTGTTTTGTACGGTGTTTTTGGACTTGCGATCATCGTCCCATTTTTACAAAATTCTTTAGGCTTAGTAAAAGGACAAAGCTTATTAGCAGTTATTCTTGTACTAGCAATCATGATGCTGCCAACCATTGTGACAGTGGCGGAGACAGCGATTCGTGCTGTGCCGAACACATACCGCGAAGGCTCACTAGCTCTTGGCGTGTCGCATATTGGAACCATTTTCAAAGTAATTGTACCAGCAGCTAAATCAGGTATTATGACGGCAATTGTATTAGGTTTAGGTCGAGCAATTGGCGAAACGATGGCTGTTATATTAGTGGCTGGAAATAGTTTAATTGTACCAACTAGCCTGACTGATAGTGTTCGTCCACTAACGACAAATATTGCGCTAGAAATGGGCTATGCAGCTGGCACTCATCAAGAAATGCTGTTTGCAACAGGAATTGTTTTATTCTCCTTTATATTAATTTTGAATTTTGTATTAGCGAAAATTAGTTCGAAGGGCGGTAACTAAGGTGAGAGTATTGAAAGATAATTTGCTGCGTGGATTTTTATGGCTTTCAGCTCTGCTTTCTCTTGCAGTCCTCCTCATGATTGTTGGATATATCTTTTATAAAGGGATGAATTTGATAAGCTTCGATTTCATCTTTAGCGATTATTCCCCAACTGGAGGCGGCGGCATTTGGCCAATGGTTGTTACAACGATTTACACAGTCGTTATTTCCTTAATCATAGCCACTCCAATCGGGATATTAGCAGCCGTTTATTTACAAGAATATGCGAAACAGGGACGGTTAGTTAGAATCATACGCTTTGCAACAGAAAGTTTAACAGGTATTCCCTCGATTATTTATGGTTTGTTTGGAGCAGTATTCTTTGTAACGACATTAAAATTAGGAATGTCCATTATTGCGGCTTCATTAACATTAACGATAATTGTATTACCTGTTATTATACGAACAACAGAAGAGTCCTTAAAAACAGTTCCCGGGTCGTATCGTGAAGGTTCATTAGCTCTTGGAACAACAAAGTTACAAACATTATATAAAGTGATCTTGCCTAGTGCGATGCCAGGAATATTATCTGGTATCATTCTCTCGGTTGGACGAATTGTTGGTGAATCAGCTGCCATCTTTTTAACTGCTGGAACAGTAGCTGCCATGCCAGAAAGTATTCTTTCATCAGCTAGAACTTTAACAGTACATTCCTATTTAGTAACACAAGAGTCTGGGGACATTGAACTGGCTGCTGCAGTTGGCATTGTTCTAATCGTCATTATTTTGGCTATCAATCTTTCAGCAACATTTATATCGAAAAAATTAAACAAAGCAGACCAATAAAGTGAAACTCAATCAGTGGAGTTTTCCGATGCACAGGATGTACTAGTGCAGATGTTGCGACAGGAAGGGTACTTAGTCTGCCTTCATCCACCACTGATTGTTAGTTGAACTAATCGGGCATTTACGGACTGTTAGATCCACTACTTAGAATATTCGTTTCCCTCATCCTTTTGAAATGGGGGTCTTACAGTCCGTTAATCTGCGATAAATAAGGAGTATGTTTATGAGCACATCAGTAATGGAACGTAGCGAGAGAGCGATTAAACAAAATCAAACAGAAAAGGTAATTTCACAAATAGAGGAAGGTCCAACGAAGATTAGTGTGACGGATTTAAATTTATTTTATGGCGATAAACAAGCTCTGTTTGGAGTATCTCTTGATATTCGTGAAAAAGAGGTAACTGCTTTAATTGGTCCATCAGGCTGTGGAAAATCGACTTTTTTACGAACGTTAAATCGAATGAATGATTTAATTGACAGTGTGAAAATTAACGGTGATATTGAAATCGATCATGAAAATATTTATAAATCGAATGATGTCATCAAATTACGTACAAAAGTCGGAATGGTCTTTCAAAAACCAAATTTATTCCCAATGAGTATTTATGACAATGTTGCCTATGGTCCAAGAATGCAAGGTATTAAAAATAAAAAAGAATTAAATAATATTGTGGAAGAGAGCTTGCGCGGGGCAGCGATTTGGGACGAAGTAAAAGACCGTCTTAAAACATCCGCACTAGGTCTATCCGGCGGTCAGCAGCAACGTGTTTGTATTGCACGTGCAATTGCGATGAAGCCTGAAGTGATTTTAATGGATGAACCTACTTCA
>NZ_JBALNX010000145.1:0-1324 GCF_036962035.1 Bacillus sp. JJ1773 | reverse complement strand
CCAATCTCAACGTTAAAAGTAGAAGAATTAATTTCGAATATGAAGAAAGATTATACGATTGTCATCGTTACTCATAACATGCAACAAGCTGCGCGAATCTCTGATAAAACAGCGTTTTTCTTAAATGGAGAAATAGTTGAATACGATGAAACTGATAAGATTTTTTCTACACCAAAAGATCAGAGAACTGAAGATTATGTAACAGGTCGATTTGGATAATAGGGGGTAACAAATGGTTATTCGTGAGAACTTTGAGAAGAGTTTAGTGGAAATAAAGGGTAAAATCACCGAAATGGGAGAACTCTCTATTGTTGCCTTAGAAAAATCTTTTGATGCCTTAAAAACACAGGATGTAGAGATCGCTTTAAAAGTGATCGATGAAGATGCAAATATTAATGATCTAGAAATGGAAATTAATCAGTTTGTTATCTGGCTCATGGCAAAAGAACAGCCTGTTGCAAGAGATTTACGCGTCATCATAGGTGTACTCAAAATCTCATCTGAAATCGAACGTATTGCGGATTTTGCTGTAAACCTGGCTAAAGCAACCATCATGATTGGAAAACCAAATTCTTTACTGTCTATGACCGATCTAGAGCAGATGAAAGAAGTATCTATTCAGATGTTACAAAAAGCACTGCAATCTTTTATGGAAGAAAACATTGCTCTCGCTAAAGAGGTTAGTAACTTAGAGAATGAAGTTGATAAATATTATGCTGAAACATATAAAAAACTTACTAATTATCTTAGTGAACATCCAGAAGAAACTAATCAGCTTGTACAATTATTACTTGTCAATCGCTATCTTGAAAGAACAGCAGACCATATAACAAATATCGCTGAAAGCTCAGCATATTTGAATAAGGGAAAAATATATGATTTTAATTTATAAAATGAAACTGATTTAAAATCATAAGCAAGGGGAGAAAAATCGATTGTTTTTCTCCCCTTAAAAAATACACATTCCGAGTGTCTTATCTTTTTATTATTATTGCTTGGATACCTCTATCATTTTTTGAATGTATTTTTAAAAGTCTTCTTCATTTGGATAATTAGCAGATTTATCAAGTTCGATAAACTCTTTTATTTCTTTTGTTTTTAATCCCTCAAAAAAATCTTTTGTCAGATCATAGTCTGTTGACTTATTTTTTTTATTTTCATTAAAATATTAATAAGCTCCCCCTACCAAAGTTATAATACTACCCTTTTTTATTTTTTACCACATTTATCCACGAATTTGCGAAAAAATCCATTTATATATAAATTTTTCGTTATAAGAATTTATTACCTCAAATGTTCACTTGATTTAGCTAAATTATCTTTT
>NZ_JBALNX010000144.1:0-8339 GCF_036962035.1 Bacillus sp. JJ1773 | reverse complement strand
AAACATTCATTGATTCTCCTTTATTAAACTAGTTTTCTAGTCTAAACTCTTCCAGTACTATACAACACTATGCTTTGTTTCATCACTTTCTACTAATTCACTATGGAAGATAAATGATTCATCAATATCTAAAGGTATATCCCTTGTAAATAGTTGTTTATATACTGTCTTTACATCTGGCATTTTAGTAGCAATATTGAACATAAGAGGTGCTAAATCTTTCTTTATTGGCTCTCGGGTTAAAAACTTTTCTAAAGTTAATTGCAGATTTTGGATCAGTTTAACTTCTTCTTTACGTCGTATTTGTACTTGTTTAAGCGTCTCAAGTGTTAAATCATCGTTTTTAAATCCTTTATAAATAACATCTGCTGTGATAACTGCAGTTCCCATAGCCAAAGTACTTCCAACTGCTCCCCATGGCGTTACACAATGCGCTGCATCACCTATTAGTAGACAACCATCTTTGGCCCAATCCTTTACATATCGCATTTTGCATAAAAGCAAAACAAAATCTTTGAAGTCATTCATAGGTTCTACATATGGAGTTAGAATTGGTAAGTCAGAAAGTATCTTTGCTTTGAAAACCTCGATGCCTTCCTTCTTGATTTTCTGAAACTCACCTCTCGTAAGAGAAATTCCACACTGGATGTAATTATCCAACTTAGGCAAGAAAAGATAATTATAATTTTTCTGGAAATAAAAATGGTAAATATTATAGTTCCATGATTCAGGTTTTTTGAAAGAAAACCATAAAAGATCGTTATCATAATAGTCTAAATCCAGTTCGAAGTTTGCAAGTTTTTCTATAGTAGAATTTCTTCCATCTACACCAACTGTTACTCTTGCATTTATATTTAACTCACCTTCAAAAACAAAATCGTCTGAGAAGTTAATTTGTTCACCATACTTAGATTGTGCATAGACACCAGTGATTTTTTCTCCATCTCTTAAAAGGTCTCTAACTTTCGTATTAAATAATAATTTGAAATTTGGATATTGCTTTGCTTTTTCTAGTAAGGCAGCAAGTAAAGTTGGTTGAGTCAATCTGGCGCAGTAACTTTCTTCTTCGATTAAAGTATTAAATGCGAGTCGCATTATTTCATTTTTATCATGAAATACTACCACTTCAGGAATTTTAACGTGATCATATGATTCTATATAATCTAATAAATTTAGTTGTTTCATCAATTGAACAAAACGTGGCTGTGTAATTTCTCCGCGATATTCTCTATGAAAGTCTATGTTTTGTTCTAAAACGATGATTTCCATTCCTTGCTTTGCTAATAAGAGTCCTAAAAGCATTCCAGCTGGACCAGCACCAACGATACAAACATCAGAATTCACTTCTTTTATTGGTTTTCCCATTTATAATATCACCTATCTTCTATTTATTATTTTGCTAACTTATATTGTGTGGCTTATAATCCCCAGAAAGGAGCATTACTGGCGTCTAATTTAATGCTGCTGGCTATACAAATGGTAAATGATAAGATTAATTCCTATTAAATTTGATTTAACACTTCTTCCGAATGGACCAATTCCGAGTTAGTACTTTGCACATTGTTTGGACCTAGCTATTTATATAGACTCTCGATTTTCGGAGAAGCTCCTTTATATGAGCAGGTTTAACGGGTATTTTTTCTAATTTTACATTCCATTCGCGTAAGGCATCTTCTACTGCTGATTGAAGAACTGCTGGAACTGGAATTGTACCGCTTTCTCCTGCTCCTTTAACTCCCAGTGGGTTAAGGGGAGACGCTGTCTCAACGTGGCCAATCTTCATATCAGGAATCTCAGTGGATGAAGGTACAAGATAATCCATCAATGTACTTGTTAGGAGCTGGCCTTGTCGATCATAAACAACTTCCTCAAATAATGCATTCCCTATCCCATTAGCAATTCCCCCTTGGACTTGCCCCTTAACAATAAGAGGGTTTAGCAGCGTGCCATTATCGTGGATGGATGTATAATCTAAAATTCGAATAGCGCAAGAATTCGGGTCAACTTCTACAACTGCAATATCAGCCATACCTGTTACAGCGGCAGCCTCTGGAGCATAATAATCGGTTACTTCTAAGCCTGGTGCCACAGTGTATGGATATGTAGTACCAGGAAACAGCCCTCTTGCTTCATGAGCTAAGTCTCCTAGGGAGATTCTCTTCGAAGGTTGATCCACTGAAAAAACAAACCCATCTTTCATATCTATCTTCTTTACTTCTGTTTCAAGTTTACTAGCTGCAATTTTTAATGCTTTTTCTTTTAATCCTTTCGATGCCTTGTATACAGCTGTACCCACAATCGTTGCTATTCTGCTCGCAAATGTCCCCGTTCCATAGGAAATTAGACTTGTATCTCCTTCAAGCACTGTAATCTTCTCAAGCGGAATGTCCAAGACTTCTGCAGCAACTTGTGCAAGGGATGTTTCATGTCCTTGTCCTTGAGTAGCGGCACTCGTTAGGATAGTAATATCACCATTGATCTCAATACGAACCGTTGCACCTTCAAAAGAGCCAAATCCAGTGTTTTCAACAGCAGAGGCTACACCTATCCCGATGTAACGTCCATTTTCACGATATTCTTGCTGCCTCTTGCGCCACTTGTGATATTCTGAAAGTTCGACAGCTTCATTTAGAACTTTTGGATAGTTCCCGCTATCATATATCTGTGGTTTTCCATCTCGAGAGCGTAGTCCAGTTCTATAGGGGAATTCATCTGCACCTATTAGGTTACGACGGCGAATCTCAACTGGATCAATCTGTAGCTTCTCTGCTGCTTGATCGAGTAATCGATTTAAAATTAATGCTGCCTGCGGGCGGCCAGCCCCCCTAAACGGGGCTAAAGGAACTGTGTTTGTATATAAGACCTTCGCATCGCAAAAATAATTCGGTACTTTGTAAGGTCCTGGGATAAGAGTTGAAGTCATAATAGGGACAATAATCCCCCAAGGAACATACGCTCCTGTATTAGCAAGCATCGTATCTGTAACCGAAAGAATTTTTCCGTCATTGGTAAGCCCAATGGACGCTTCATGTAACTGTTCCCGTTCATGAATACAACTCATCATATGTTCCATTCGATCCTCAATCCAGCGCACTGGGGCATTAACCATCCGTGCAGCCCATGAAACAAGAAAATCTTCCACATAGAAAATGGCTTTTGCTCCAAATGCCCCACCGACATCTGGTGCAATGACACGGATATTATTTTCTTTAACCGCTAATAATTTTGCTAATATCGAGCGCATTTCATGCTGACTTTGTGTAGCAGCATATATTTCAAGCGATGGTTCTGGTCCGTTAAAATCCCATTTAGCTAGCAATCCCCTTGTTTCAATAGGTAAACAGCTAACACGTCCGATTTGGAAACGATGATTTATAACGACGGGTGCCTCTTTCATTGCTGCCTTCGCATCTCCAACTGACTGTTGAAAATGAGCAGCAACATTTGATTTTAAATGTGTATGAGCCAGGGGTGCATCGCTTTGAATAGCGTGATCCAAATGGGCAACCCCAGGTAGTCGTTCGTAATCTACTTGGATTAAATCTAGGGCATCTTCTGCGATATAACGGTTCGTTGCAATAACCATTGCAACCGGCTCACCTACATGGTGCACAACTGAATTCAAGGGGATTTGCGTAACTGGTATTAGGTTAGGATGTGGGAATAATAATGGTAATGAAGGAAATTCTTTACCATCCCCAGGTCCAAATACCGCAACAACCCCTGGTAGTTTGCGTGCCTGTTCCAAATCAATGTCACGTATTTGTGCATGGGCATGCGGGCTTCTTAAAAAAGCTGCGCAAAGTGTTCCAGGAATGATCAGATCCGCAATATAGCGCCCATTTCCCCGTATTAAACGGGGATCAATTTTTCGTTTCATTGCTTTCCCTATATACTTCATTTTCACATCTCCTCATTCCTTACAGGCCCTTTTTTTATCGTTTCTCTGATCACTTCAGGCCGTATAGGTAAGGATGTAATATTAATGTGGTATTTATCTAGAGCATTCATGATGGCATTCGCGATTGCAGGCGCAACAGCTACGGTTCCTCCTTCACCCGCCCCTTTTACACCTAGAGGGTTTAATGGTGAGGGGGAATTTTCCATAATTTCAATATCGATTTCAGGCATTTCCATTGAACTTGGTATCAAGTAGTCCATGAATGAACCCGTTATTAGTTGACCCATTTCATCATATCGTAGTTCCTCGTACATGGCCCCACCAAGTCCTTGAGCCATACCGCCAACAAGCTGTCCGTGAACTAATAAGGGGTTAATCGCACGTCCTATATCATAAGCAATATAATACTTTTCTATCTTTACTTTTCCCGTATCTGTATCAATCTCAACTTCAGCAGCGTGAACACCGTATGGATACGACATGTGATCAATAGAAAAAGTATATTTTTCACTCAGTTTGACCCCTTGTTTTTTGCACTCTAAGAGGATATTCTCCAGTGGACAAATATTCCTCTGATTTGAAATTTGGACAATGAATTCTTTCTGAATGTCGAGATCCAGAGATGGAAGATCAAATTGTGCACCTGCCACAGTCAATATCTTCTTTTTTAGAGCTTCTGAAGCATACCAAGCTGCAGAACCTCCTACAACGGTACCCCGAGTTGCAAAGGAGCCGTTTCCTTTTTCCACTTCATCTGTATCTCCATGAATGACATTCACTTTCGAATAAGGGATCCCCAATTGATCAGAGCAAATTTGGGCAAGTGCAGTTTTGACCCCTTGACCGACATCAGCTAATCCAGTTTTGCAAGAAACTTCCCCGCTTTCGAGTAGCTCGACCTCACAGAATTCCCATGGACCTAACCCTGATTTTTCAACAAACATGGCAAAACCTAATCCGATTACTTTTCCTTCTTTCTTTGCTTTGATTTTTCGTTCAGCAAAGTTATTCCAATCCATTTTTTCACGTGCAGTCTCCAAAATATGAAGATAGTCACCACTATCGTACTCAACGACTTGGCCGAGTGCAGATATTCCATTTGTATATGGCATTTGCTCTGGTTTAATTAAATTTCTTTCTCTGACAACAGTCGGATCAAGATTAAGTTTTTTAGCAATCATATCCATTATCCGCTCGCGAACGAACGTTCCTTCAAACCTGCCTGGACCACGGTATGTTCCAGTTGGTGTTTTATTCGTTGCAACGACATGTGTAGTGAATTCTAAGGCAGGAATATCGTAAGGCCCTGGTAGCATCCCTTGGGTTAATACAGGTACAGTTACTCCATGGGTACGAATATAAGCGCCGGTGTCCACGAATATTTCATCACGTAAGGCATGGATACGTCCATATTCATCAAATCCAACGGTTACATGATGCTTTTGTTCTCGTGAATGATTCGTTGCTTTCATATGCTCAAGCCGATCTTCAATCCATTTTATAGGTCTCCCAAGTTGCAGAGCGGCAAAAGGGATTAAGTAATCTTCAGGATAGAATTCTCCTCTCGGCCCAAATCCACCGCCAACATCTGTTTCAATGAGTCGAATATCCTCAATTTTTTTATTTAAAAGTTTTGCAAGGATCTGATGGTTAAAATGAACTACTTTTGTTGGTCCATATACAGTAAGCCTTTCATCTTCATCTATAAATGCAAGTAGCCCCCTAGTTTCTAATGGAATACCAGAATGTCTTTGAATATATAAATCTTCCTCTATTACAAAGGGACATTTTTTTAACTGTTCATCAACAGATCCCTTTGTTGAATGAATGAGAAAGACGTCATTACTTCCGATTTCAGGATGCAGCAAATCTGTATCAGGTTGAATTGATATATTAACTTCTGTGATAGGAGTTAACGGTTCGTAAATGACATCTATTAGATCAGCAGCATCTTCTGCTATATATCTCGATGTTGCTACAATAAGTGCTACAGGTTCTCCTACATAGCGGACTTTTTCTTTTGCTAAAGGATATTGCAAAGCTTTCAGCAAAGCTTCATTAGGTGCGAGCCGCATTGGGATGGGAGAAAGATCTTTCGGAAGATCTTTCCCCGTTATCACCATTAGAACATTAGAAAGTTTTCTTGCTTTTTCTGTGTCAATGCTAAGAATATTAGCATGGGCATGTGGACTGCGTAGAATTAGGGCCTCACATTGATCAGGTAACATGATGTCACCGACATAACTGCCTTTTCCGGTAATTAACCGTGGATCTTCAATTCGCTTCACGCTTTTGCCGATGGTCATCCAATCACTTCCTTCCTGATTGTGCGACCTGTAGAGTTCTTGAATCTACAACACGATTTTTGTCCTTATTTACCAGTTCTGCGGCAAGTTCTACGGCATCGACGATATTTTGATAGCCAGTACAGCGACATAAATTCCCTGAGATTCCTTCGCGGATTTCTTCCCTGGTTGGTTGAGGATTCTCTTCAAGGAAATGGCAGGCAGAAATTAGAACCCCTGGTGTACAAAACCCGCACTGAAGACCGTGCTTTTCCCAAAATGCCTCTTGTAGGGGGTGTAAAGTACCGTCAGGCTCCGATAACCCTTCTACTGTCGTAATATTCGCTTCATCCGCTTGAACACCAAACACTAGACAAGATCGGACAGGCCTACCATCCATCATTATTGTACAAGCACCGCAAATTCCATGCTCACAGCCGACGTGTGTTCCTGTCAAACCAAGTTCATCACGAAGAACATCTGATAACAGCATCCGCGGTTCAACTGATACGCTGTGCTTCTTTCCATTCACAGTTATTTGAATGTTTTTTATGTTACTTTGTGTCATCATCCCACCTCCGTAAAATAAAAGAATTGCAATCTATCGTTTAAACAGCTCTTTCAGCCGCACGTTCTAGTACGCGTTTCGCATAAGTCACGCATAAATCTTTTCGATATTCAGCACTCGCATGAATATCGGGTTCTGGATCAACCAGATCTACTATTTTTTTACAGCATTCATTTATTAGATCTCTATCTGGAAATTTTCCGATAAGCCCATCTGTTACTTCATCTAACAGAACAGGGACTCCATCAACTCCTCCTAAACCGAGAGTTGCGGTTTTCACCTTTCCACTTTCATCCAATGTAACGGATGCAGCAGCCAGAACTATAGCGAAATCCCCTTTTCTTAATGTAAACTCGTCAATCGCATTTCCCGTATTTGCTGGTGGACGTGGAATTTGAATCGAAACTAATATCTCATTCATTTCCATCGTTGTTGTTAAATACGTTAAAAAGAACTCATCGGTTGTAATCGTACGATATCCTTCAGATGATGCTAAAGTAATAGTAGCCCCAATTGTACTTAGCATGACAGGGAGTTCAGCCGTTGGGTCGGCATGTACTACACTTCCCCCAATCGTCCCACGAGATCTGATCTGAGAGTGACCAATCAATTTCATTCCTTCAATAATCATGGGATAAATATCTTCGATTTCTTTCGATTGTTCTACTTGATAATGACGGGTAAGGCCGCCGATTTGAATTTCCGAATCTGTTATTCGGATATAATTGAGTTCTTCTACTTTATTAATATCAATTAACACTTCAGGACGAGCTAAACGCATATTCATCATTGGGATAAGACTTTGCCCACCTGAAATTATTTTTGCACTGAAGCCAAATTCATCCAATAATTCCAATGCTTCTTTAAGTGTAGTTGGTGAATAATATTCAAAGACCGCTGGTTTCACATTATCCCTCTTTTCCTATGTAGACTTTATTGAAGTTTTTACGTCAATTCTCTCAATTTTGTTTCTGCTGCAATTTTCTTGAAAAAGTCTTTTACGATCATTTTTGCAATTCCTGATAAGATTCGCTGGCCTACACCTGCTACAAGTCCTCCAACTTTTGCTTCACCCTCATAACGAATGGTCGTTTTTGGTTGATTATAATCTAGTTCAACAACCGCATTTCCTTCAATAAAGCCCATTTTACTGTCAGCTTTCATAAGAAGTCGGTAACTGTTCGGTGCAGATTTTTCGAAAATTTGAATTTCAGCTTCATATTCACCACGTACTGCTGCAATACCAAGAACAATTTCTGCTTTATATGAGTCAGGTTCTATTTCTTTCAAAATTTTACATCCAGGAGTTGCTTTTTTAAGAACTTCAGGATCATTTAATGCGTTCCAAACATCTTCTTGATTCGCTTCAACTATGATTTCTCCCTGTACCTTCATAAATAATCCACCTTTTCTTAATAATATTTTTTACAACATGTGTAGGTGATGCAATCTCTCATACGACCAAGTAGCAGAGGTGTGTTACTTTTATTTAGCCAGTAAAAATCTCTACTTACTTCTTCACTTTTGTCTTTGTGTAGATAATTAAATTTTCTATATCTTAAAAATATTATAAAATATATAATAT
>NZ_JBALNX010000143.1:4531-4712 GCF_036962035.1 Bacillus sp. JJ1773 | reverse complement strand
TTATTAAAGGAGTTATATAGATGAATATTGGTCTAGGACTTATTTTAATTCCATTTTCAATAATCATAATCTTATTTAGTATGTTTTGTTCAATATGAAGCAAAATATTATTATTTTTTCTGTAATTGGTATGGTTCTTCTATTATCGGCATTTTCTTTTAGCCATATTCTTCCTCGCCTT
>NZ_JBALNX010000143.1:0-4480 GCF_036962035.1 Bacillus sp. JJ1773 | reverse complement strand
CGAAAACAACAGATTTAAGTAAGGAAAGCATTGAAGGACTTTTATTAAATGATGATTTTAATAGTGAAGAAATAACAAAAAGTTATGGGAGGAAAGCAGAACAAAGTAGAAATGTAACAGGTTATGATTATTTTGGGGATATATGCTTAATTTCCCAAAGGCTGGGAAGGTAAGGATTTCAAGATTGGTTTTTCATTCCATTCTTCTTGTATTTATTATTGCTTTTCTATTTTTTCTGGTAACAGACTTATTAAGATTGGCAATTGGATACCGTATAGAAATTGATACAAGTAATGTTTCATTAAAAGAAAGTGATTTTAAAATTGAACTGGCTCACTATTTAGAAATAAAACTTTTGAAAGAAAAAAACGAAACGGGATAGTGATATCAATATAGCTTTAATTGTATTGTCCCACGTTAGTATTGCATTTATTAATTAACCCTAGAGATGAGGTATATATATGAAAGCACTTGTTTTTAATACATTTGGAGATCCGGAAGTCCTGGAATATTGCGAAGTAATGGATCCTGTCATCGGTCCGGATGAAATTCTTTTAAGAATGAAAGCAATCGGTCTAAACTTTGCAGACATTTATAGAAGGAAAGGAAATTATCATCTTGCCGGGGGGCCTCCATATATTTTAGGTTATGAAGGTGCCGGAATTGTAGAAAAAGTAGGAGCAGAAGTGCAAGGCATAAGCTCAGGAGACCATATTGCATTTGCTGATGTTCCATTTGCCAATGCAGAGCTAGTAGCTGTTCCATATGAAAAATTGATACCTCTGCCAGGATCAGTTTCATTTAAGGAGGCTGCATCCATACTCCTTCAAGGGCTAACTGCACATTATCTTACAAGGGAAAGTTATGCTGTAAAAAATAATGATGTTGTCTTAGTACACGCAGCAGCCGGAGGTGTCGGGCAGCTTCTTGTTCAAATTGTAAAGCTTCTTGGTGGTAAGGTAATAGGCTTAACATCTTCCACGGAAAAAGTTGAAGTTGCAAAAAAAGTGGGAGCGGATTTGGTACTCCAGTACAAGAATGACTGGAAGCAGAAAGTTCTGGAAGAAACTAACGGCAAAGGGGTGGATGTTGTTTATGAATCAATAGGCTCTACACTCATGGACAGTTTTGCTGTTACGCGCATCGGTGGTACAGTTGTATTTTATGGGATGGCAGGTGGAGATCCGGCTTCAGTTGATCCCCGTATGTTGATGGATACCTCAAAAACTCTAACGGGGGGAGATCTTTGGAATGTTCTCACTTCTAAGGAAGAAAGAGTGACACGATCAAAAGAGCTGTTTAGATGGATAGAAGAAGGAAAAGTAAAAGTATCGGAGCCGACAACTTTTGCGTTAAGAGATGGACAAGAAGCTCATCGATATCTAGAAAGCCGAAAAAGTACGGGTAAAATCTTATTACTTCCATAAGGGGCAGCGACAGAAGACCAAACAACAAGGAATTTTCTTCCGTTTTGAAAGAATTGGCTAAATCATCTATTGATCCTTTTTGTGTGGAAACCTATGATTAAATGCTCACATGCACGCCAGACATTCTCTTCTGTGAAACATCAGTTTTCCTTTACTCCTTCATACTCAATTTTTGTTACTTATGATACTGAAGAGGTGCTTACCAATCTTTATAAGAAATTCATTATAGATGGGTAAGCACTTATGCCGTTAGGTGACTATGGTTTTAGTACGAAGTTTGGCTGGCTAAATGATCGGTTCGGTGTTTCATGGCAACTTAATCTTCCGAAATAATTTTATGCTTGTTTTGCAATCAGGCGCAATTCTGCAGCAAGAAATGTGCTTTTTTCTTTTTGGTTTGGGCCACATTGTGGAATAAGTTAGATAAAATAGAGAAGATTGTGAAACTTAAGCTAAAGGGCAGAATACTTTAAAAGAGAATGTCTGGGTTCATCTTAATATTATTGGTATTGTTTGAAACATTCGGAATTATATGTACAATAAAGGGGTGCTTAGTAAAAGAATAGAAGGAGAGTAGAGTATTTATGAAAATCAGGAATCTTATCTTTATTTTTGTAACATTGATTTGCGTAGTTGGTTTATATCTTTTATTAGATTTTGAAAAGGATTATAGCAAACTTACAATGGAAGAGTTACACGAGTTGGCACAAAAAGAAGATGCAGAAGCACAAGGGATGTTAGCGTACTATTTTCAAGAAGGAATAGGAGTAGAGGTTGATTCCGTAGAAAGTTTAAAATGGTATGTTAATAGTGCTAATAATGGAAATACATCAGCTATGGTCAACTTAGCTTATCTTTATGGAAATGGAATTGGTGTAGAAAAAGATTTAACAAAAGCATTTGACTGGAATTTGAAGGCGGCTAAAAGTGGAGATTCAAGTGGCATGTTTAATGTTGGTAAGAAATATGAGCTTGGCATTGGTGTAGCTAAAGATATAGAGAAGGCTAACTATTGGTTAGAAAAAGCTAAAAAAGCAAAGGGATCTCTATAATAGTCTTGTTGAACTAACGGGGGCTTTAGTTGAAGAAGCATATGTAAAAATTGTTGTGGTAAATATTTTGATGTTGTAGTAGTAAATGAGGTCATATGTTGCACAAAAGGATAGATGTATACAGGTACACTCCTCTCCTGTTCATCTATCCTTTCCTTTTACCCTATATAATGTGTGACATTATAATAAATCGTTTAATTATAGGTTTTCATAATTATTTTCTTGACTTTTAATAAAATTTTTATCAGTCACTTTTTTGTTTGTTTAATGGAGGACCTTTACGATGAACTATTTATTCAATCATGGCGGAATTCTAGTTACTTAATTCCATTAATAATTCGTGGACAATGTGTTGTTCAAAATCCTTTGGCTTATCCAATAGTATCCCTCTTCTTGATGCAGCTGCAATTATTAGTCCTAATTCATAGTACATATTTTTAGAAACTAATCCTTTTGAAATCATTTTCTTCACTTCATAATAAAATTGAATCAAAAAATCATTTGGTAATTTTTCATACAAAGACATTTTCGGAAACACCTACTATTCCTACTGTTATAATAGGAATAATACCAATTAAAACTGAAATTGAAAAGAGTTTTTCGCCAGATTCATAAATTTTTCATTATATTACAGATACGTTTGACAATACTGCTTTAATCTTGTTGAACTAATGCAGTGGTAGAGTTGAAGAAGACTGATATTCATAAATTTCAATTTATTGATAATAACAAAAAAACTCCTCCTTTTTGTATTGGAGGTGCCTTGATTGTAGAAATGGAAACGTAAGGTTTTCAACTATCGAAGTAGGTTTGTTTAACAAGGGATATGGAGGTCGTGGTAAAATAATGGTAATGAAGGAGGGATAAGATGTCGTTTATTAAACCATTTCTTGCTCTTGCTGTATTTTTGACACTATTATTCGTATTCGGTTGCAGTAACAACGTAGAAGATAATCAAATTAACTTTGGTTTGATAGCAAGTGAAAAATCTTTGCCTACGGATTTTGATGAGGTGGCGTTTAAAAGGGACACAACACCTTATTTTCAGTATTTAGTAATAAAAGTCGTTAATCAATCTGAGTTTGAAGAAACATGGAACATATATGGATTTAAAAATAAGACACCAAATGTAGACTTTAACGAGAAAGATGTTAATTTCATTGGAGTTCAGGAGTCTGGAAGTTGCCCCTATAAGATGAAAAATATTGAACTAAACTCAGACAACAAAGCTATCACAGTGCCTTTATCGCAACCAGATGGTAATTGTACTTCTGATGCAACACCAAGAACATTTGTTATTGAGGTTAATAAAGAAGTTTCAAGAGACCTGAAGAGTGTGGTAATTGTTCAAAGTGATGCAGTAACAACCATTCCAATTGATGGAAACTAATCTTAAAATTTTGACTAACGGGTGCATTAGTAAAAAAATATAGAGGATGATCCAAAAATAATGAATATTCAAGTAAAGCTTCAAGCTATTATTGAAGAAATGGAGATACAGTTTGAAGAGTCTCGGACATTTCTGAGTATTAAAACTGGCGAAATTATTGTAGTAACCTCAGATGACTTAAGAGCTGCTGAAGATGAAGAACCATTCGATCATTTACCAGATTGGGAACAAGAAGATAGAAAAGTTGCTAATGATGTAGTGGAAAACTTCGAGAATTACAAGGAACTCCCAACAAAATATGAACTAAATGAATATGAGATGTTGGAAGACTTTTGCCTAACTGTTAGTGATCAAAGAAAACAAGATATATTATTAAATGTGATTAAGGGTAAGGGTGCTTTTAGGAGGTTTAAGGACAAAATCATTGATTTTGAAATTGAGGACAAATGGTATTCTTATCGTGAGGAACGAATTAAACAAATTGCGATTGAATGGTGTCTAGACAATAACATAAACTTTAGTGAATAATTAATTTTTAAAAATACAACGAGAGCAACCACATAATCAGGTAATTACTTTTTGTTCAACTAAAGGGGCAGTTGTGCGGCCGA
>NZ_JBALNX010000142.1:0-4288 GCF_036962035.1 Bacillus sp. JJ1773 | reverse complement strand
AAACGTTTGTTTAAAGGCCCTCTTGCATTGATCGGACATGATCTCACTAAGTTTGTATCATAATAATTATTAAAATTAGGCCATTGCTATAAATTGATATATAAATACAATCTTACATATTAATCAAACGTTTAATTAAATCCCCTCAAAGCCAGGAAGGACAAGGGATTGGGACTGTTCAATCAAACGTTTGATTAAACTTTCTAGGAATGTGTAGGTACTTCATCTTTTCTACCATCTAGTCCAAAGATTGAAATTTCCAATGGATAAATCAATTTTTTGATGACTATTTTCATATTCATTGTTCCTTAAAAAAAGGTGGAAATTATTAACACCCTTAACTGCTTGCATAAAAGAAATGATTTCAAAAATTTAATGATCGACGATATTTTATTTAAACTATCAAAATCTTTTCATTAACAAACGAAAAATAGTGAACATTAGTATGGTTGTATAGATAATAGCAAAGTCTATCTAACGATTGTTGTATATCTCCCTAGCGTCACTGTGACCATTCGGTTAACGAAAAAAAGAACCCCACAGAAAAGCAGATCAGTCCGCTTTTCTGTGGGATCTAGTGTTGGTAAGTGAAGAATTCAACTTAAATCATACAACTCTACTTAGAAAATGTTCTAAAAATCGATCTGCATCTACTTCTGTACAGACGCGAATCTTTGGTTCACCTTCAAGATGACCTACGGTTCTTCCTTCCTCTTCCCCTTCTAAAATAACTTTCACATTCATCGTTTCCATCTTTACAAAGCTTGAATCAATCGCAACTCCCACGGCAAGTGGATCATGAAGACCGCAACCGCCGATACCTGGATAATTACTTTCATAAAATCCGATATAAAACTCGGTCATGTCCGCAAAAAATTGACCCGTTTCTTTTCCAGTCGCACGCCATTCATCAAGTCTCGATTTTGGCAATAATGTTTGCAAGGTTACATCTAACCCTACAAGGGTAACCTTTAAACCAGATGAGAAAACATAGTCAGCTGCTTCAGGGTCAGAGATAATATTCGCTTCTGCATACGCATTCACATTCCCTGGTACGGCCACAGCTCCCCCCATCACAACAACCTCTTTAATGAGCGGAATAATTTCCGGCGCTTTTTGGATCGCTAAAGCAAGGTTTGTTAGTGGTCCCACTGCAATGATCGTAATTTCATGCGGGCGATTTTTCACCTGCTCGATCATAAAATCGGGAGCAAATTGACTTCTCACTTGAGTCATCGGTTCGTTCTTCAACGTATTGCCTAATCCATCCTCACCATGGACATGTTTTGACCAAAAATCTTTTTCGCCGCGCACGAATCGTTGAGCAGCCCCTTGATAAACAGGAATGTTCTTCCCTAATTTTTCGATCACAACAAGTGTATTACGAGTCGCTTCTTCTACAGGTACGTTCCCGAAGCAGGTCGTAAACCCAAGAATCTCTAGTTCAGGAGAATTTATGGAGTAAGACATCGCTAATGCATCATCAATCCCCGTATCAACATCAAAAATAATTGCTTTCATCACTAATCCCCATTTCAACAGTTTAAAATTTTTTCAAATTACTTGTCTGTGTAGCTTTTCAGTGCCTTGATGACCATATCCCAAAACTTCGTATGATCTAGTTTCAAGGCAACATTGACATTTGGTTCACGGCCGGTTACACCGTGCATATCTACTAAGGTCATTCCGTAAGTATGAACCCCGGTTGTCTCCACATCCACACGCAACTTTTTCGCCTCAACAACAGAAGGATCGATACAATACGCTACACAGCAAACGTCATGTACAGGTGGATGTTCGAATCCAAATACCTCTAAATACGTTTTGCGGAAAAACACCAGTAGCTCGCTCACAAATTGCCCAACGGGATTGTCAATCGCAGCAATGCGTTCACAAACCTCGTTAGTCGCTAAAGCTTGATGAGTAAGGTCAAGCCCCATCATCGTAATCGGAACGCCACTCTCAAAAACAACCTTTGCTGCCTCCGCATCCACATAAATATTGAATTCTGCTGCTGGAGTCCAGTTGCCAAACGTACCTCCACCCATGATGACAATTTCTTGAATTTTAGATAGGATAGCCGGTTCACGTCTCATAGCCATCGCGATATTCGTTAGCGGGCCAGTAGGAACGAGTGTAATATCCTCATCTGATTCCATTAGCTTTCGAATAATAAAATCAACAGCGTGTTCCTCTTCGATCGTTTTAGTAGCCTCTGGTAGAACCGGTCCGTCCATTCCGGAATCTCCATGAATATCGGGAGCTGTTTCGCGTTTTCTGACAAGCGGTTGACCGCTTCCTTGGAAAACAGGTACATCATACATGCCGGCAATCTCACAAACTTTTAGGGCATTCTTCGTTGTTTTCTCCACTTCAGCGTTCCCTGCTACAGTTGTAATACCGACTAATTCAATGTTTGGATTCCCTGCTGCGAGTAAAATAGCAATGGCATCATCATGACCTGGATCACAATCAAGAATAATTTTGCGTTTCTTGTTTTCTAGCATAGAAAAATACCGTCCTTTTCATTACTTTGTAAATGCCACACATAAAGAATCTACTATTTATTATGCTTTCATAGGGCATAAATCAATCGAGCTAAAATGGTTTGTCTTAGATCATTTAAAATAGAACCACTTAATTTCAAATTTACATAGTCTCTCTTATAGTGGAAAACTAGAGCAAAAAAGAATGCTCAACATAACACAATCTTATAATATCAAATTTTCACGTAAAAAAGAAAAATGATCTCAAAGGTAAATGAGACCATTTCAATTCCTTATATAAAAGAACACAGACCGACAGCATTGATTTCTACTAAATTTGAGTGCTTCGTATTTTTGGGTCATGCCTATCATAGCAATGCCAAAGTATCCAGAACCTTTCTCGCGCTATCTTCTTTCTCTTCTTAATCAAACGATTAATTAGACCCTCTAGGAATGGGCAGGTACCTCATCATATCTACAATCTAGTCCAAAGATTGAAATTTCCAATGGATAAATCAATTTTTTGATGACAATTTTCATATTTATTGTTCCTTAAAAAGAGGAGAAAATTATTAACATCCTTGACTGCTTGCATAAAGGGAATGATTTCAAAATTTAATGATCGATGATATTTTATATATGCTATCAAAATCTTTTCGTTAACAAACGAAAAATAGTGAACATTAGTGTGTTTGTATAGAAACATACAGAATCTATCTAGCGATTGTTGAATTTCTTCCGTGATCCATTTATTCTCATATTGAAATTGGCGTAACAGAAAATCGTAGCGTGATACTCCACCTATGGAATCTAGCATTAAACATTACATCCTTTTCTAAATATAGTAAATGCCTTATAAAACAATGACACATGAAAAATTGATACTAAATTTTAAATCTATTATTACTTTTTGTAGATTTTGAGCCATTGTAATTAAAGCTTCCGCTGAGGACGATGTTTCTTCCATTAAGGCATTTTGTTCCTTTGCTGAAGCAGCCACATTTTTTGTATTTCCTGTGGCTTGTTCAGCCATATTAGCTACCTCTTCCACCATTTCCACCATATTTTGCGAGCAAAATTCACTTGCTCTACAATCGCTGCACAAAAATAGCCGTCCCTGATAAAGAGAGCAGCCATCACTTTACTTATATAAAGTTAATTGGCAACCTGGCGATCATAGTTCAATAGCTAAGCTGAACGACAGACCCATGGCTTTGCGTCCTCACCTTTCAATGAGTTTGCCTTTATCAAATTTTAATAACAAAATTACCATTACTTTCTTATAATTTATATAGTAATTAACATAAAATGAATAGTCAACAAAACTTAGCTAAATTTTACACAAATGTTACATGATTCGACAAATGTTTAATTGATTTATTCTTGAGTGTTTTTTCAAAAAGATGTAGATTATGTCATTAATACTGATGCAGGATTGGTAAAGGATACGTCAACTGCTCAAAATGACAGTCTGCAATTTAGGGTAGCTACGACTAAGAAAGGAGATGTGGTTAAACCAGAAGTGACCATCGTCCAAGGTGCAGAAAACGGACAATTTAAAGCGGTATTTAGTGATGATAAAAAACAAGTCCTGTGACGAACATCAAAAGTCACAGGGCTTTTTCCATTTATGACATTGTTCGCCCCAATATTAAACACCTAACCAACCGATCATTTATAAGTTTTCTATCTACCCTTAGAAGCAACCAAGACGTCGTCATGGGTCTCGCTTTCCAATGAGCTTTCTCCAAACATCCCTCCCTGTCACCTCTTCAAACCCTTCCAATCAAACGTTTGATTAA
>NZ_JBALNX010000141.1:0-4675 GCF_036962035.1 Bacillus sp. JJ1773 | reverse complement strand
AAGGAAACCACTAAGGCTGTAGAATTCAAAAATTATGAAACTAAAGAAATAATTTTTTAGTACCTAACAAAATAGAGATTCGAATCACTTTAAATCCAGAAATAGTCAATAAATAAGAAAGCAATACTAAGAAGTGATAAGAAGTTTCATAGTACTGCAATCACACAATTTCCATAAGAAATGCATACAGGAATTGGCAGACGCGCACGACTCAAAATCGTGTTCCTTCTGGAGTGTCGGTTCGACCCCGACCACCGATATCGAAAAATAGCTAAAAATGCTTATAAATCAAGCTTTGCACTATATGTGCAGAGCTTTTTTATTTTTTATCACACACTACATATTTACCACTAATAATGTGCGGAGGTAGTGTGCAATGGCTCAAAAGCGAAGAACTTTATTAACCGAAGACGAAATCAAATTAGCAACAAAATCTTTTTTTGTAACCTCAGACGAAGAAGCTTACAAATTATTTTTTGATGATTGTAAGCTTAGAAATTTACGACCTCATACCATGAAATATTACCGAGAGCAGTTTCAAGCAATCAAAATGAATTTAGTTAATATGACGGAGCAAGACATTAAAAACTTAATTCTGAATATGCAGCAGTCAGGTTTAAAAATAACGTCTATCAATTCAAGATTGCGATCTTTACGGAGTTTTTACAACTTTCTCCATAAGAATAAACACATTTAAAAAAATCCAATGGCTAATATAAAGCTTTTGAAAGAGCGCAAACTGGCAGTAAATTCTTTGTCTAAAGACCAATTACAATTATTGTTTTTACTCTGTGACAAAAAAACATTCGTTGGCTTGAGAGATTACACAATCTTAATGCTATTCGTAGATACTGGCATTAGATTAAATGAATTGGCTGGCATTGAAGTTTCGGACGTTAAGGAAAGCACTATTTTGATACGGCAAACTAAAACATACTTTGAAAGATTGTTTCCGATTAGCCAAAAAATGAAAGAACAACTTGATATTTATATTAAAATACGAGGAAAAGCAGATACTGAAGCATTATTTATCAATCAAGATGGAGGAGCTTTGAAACCTAGGAGCATACAAAATAGGATAGAACATTACGCTAAATTATCTGGAATTGAAGGAGTCCGTGTAAGCTGTCACACTCTAAGACATACTCACGCTAGGTTGTTTATCCAAAATGGTGGGTCAGCATTCCATTTACACTCGACTTTAGGGCATACTTCAATGGAAATTACAAAACGCTATGTAAATTTATTCGCTACCGATATTGCAGAAAGCCATAAGAAATTCACACCATTAAACAATTTAATTTGAAAACAAGCGCAAATAGTAGTTTAGAAAGCAAATTTGCCATGTTAGTATAACAAAGTTATATCAAATAAAAGAAACTTGCTCCGAAAGTTTAGCGTCCAACGAGCAAGTTTCCCAATAGCACTGACTTCATTGTAGCATAAAATGCTCGATGTAGTACCAAAGGAGCCAATTTTAAATGAACGGAATAATTAAAAGTAGAAAAACTTCCGACTACGCACAAATTCATAACAAAGCTTTACAAGAACTCATTGATATTAGGTCAATCGGATTAATATCACATTTAATGTCATTGCCGGAAAGCTGGTCAATCAAGAAAATGGCGCTTTATAATAAATTCGGCAGAGGTCCAATTTCAAATGCGATCAAAGAGCTAGAAGCAAAGAAATATTGGGTCACTATTCAATATCGAGATAGTAAAAAGACATTGTATTATTATAACGTCAGTGATGTAGCTTTTGACGACAGTGAAGTTTTAAACATGATCGAAGAGATAAATGAAGGTGGATATAAAATACTCGATATAAGCGAAAGCTTCACGCACTTGCTTTCAAGTGGCGAAAATCCACAACTCAACTCAGAAGATGCTTCTTCTGTTAGCTTTTCAATTGATGGTGCTCAACAATTGTCGGTCAACAATTCACCATCAACAGTTGAAAATCGACAACTATTAAATAAAAGTAAAGAAACAAAATAATATTAAAGAAATATTGTTAATTAACAAGGAATTAACACCAGGTGAATTTAAGATACATTTAACTAATTTTTGTAATGAATTTTATTCGGAATTTGCACCTAGTAGATGGAATAAGCAGCAGTGGAGTACGCTGATAATGCCTTTATTACTGAAACAATCGAGGAGGGAAGGTACATTAATGTATCAGCAGACCATTTAAAAGGTTATGCTTATCAAACATTGAAGACGTATCTTATAAATTTGATTTAAAAAACGGGAGAATAGAGTCTCCGATAGTGTCTAATCATAACAAAACTATACCGTTTTATAACTGGCTCGAAGATAAGGCTGACTGAAGAAATACCTTTTAAGTATCACTGATGATCAGCTTTGACATGAAACGGGGTCACCTATATACAACCTATTAGGTATTAATTAATTGTCAAAGCTGACATATTTAGATCGTTTTATGATGAAAAGGGCCAATATACTAATCACGATAATAAAAAGATTCTTCAAGTTGAACTTGTGAGACTTGTGATAAAATGAAGATAATAAGTTGCTGGAGGAACATCATGGAGATAATTAAAGATGCTTTGCCCTTACTAGGTGTTATTGTCGGTGGATTAATCACATTTTTAGTTCAAAACAATAGTATCCGAAAAAATCAAAGGTTTGAACGTGAAAAATTACAGAAGGATGAATTAAATAAGAAAGACGAAAAAAAGTTTCAGGTTTTTAATGAGATTCTTCATTTAAACACTAAACTACGAGTGCAAACACATGATATGCGTTATGGTCCTGAACTAGATGAAAAAAAGTACGTGGAGCATATTCGTCCCTTATTATATGAGATCTATCATTTATTGAGCGAAGAAATCATTAATGAAGTCGAAAAAATAGAAGATGTTTTTGACAGGCAATACGCTTTGGAAGAAGAAGCAGAAGACGATGCTGAACTCTTAGGTCAAACCTACAGGAAAATCATTTTTCTGATTAAACAAGAGTTTAAAGCACATCGTGAAGCAGAACTAAATAAATAAAACGCCCTCGAAAGGACGCCTTGTTTAAATTAAAGATTGATAGTTTTCGAATTTATCACATTCTGGACATAGTATATCAAAATTAATGTCTTTTTTATTTCCTTCTGTAGTCACTACGAACCCAGTTTCAACTGGGTTTAATGCTAAAGCAGTTTTAGATTCAATTGTTATATTTAAATTTGAATCTGAATATAAAGACCCAATTACATTTATCTCTTTGCTACAATTTTTACAGTAGATTTTTGTATGAAATTCGCTCATGCTATCACCTCCTAAATACCTATTTGACAGATGGTTACATTTTCCTGCAAATAAAAAACCATCAGCTATCAAAAGCTGACGTTTTGTGATGTATTAAAGTTCTTAAAACGTAATCAAGTCCTTCATACATAGGCAATTTTTTTTATAAAAAGAAAATACAACAAATTATTCCATACTTAAAATTTAAGACAAGGGTAAATATATTGTTATATAAGAAAGGAGGGTTGGTCTAGGTGAAAAAAGGTCATTGAGCAAACCACGAAAGAGAAAACTTTGATTGTTGGCAAGCTATGTGTAGTTCTTGCCTTGGAAATTGGTATGGCCCACATCGTCCAAACAGTCAAATGGCCGCTGCAGATGCAACAGCTCACGATGCTGCTATCCATCATTCAGAACATAATGCTGGAACGGTTCATTCATGTGCTTTTCCTCCAAGTTAATAGTTGAAACATTAAATCAGATATGAGCCAATGAAAAGGTATTATTTCATTGGCATCCCCTTTCCCTTTCTAATCGCTCTTGAAGTATTGCTAAATCTTCATTAAGCTTTTCTGTATGTTCAAAAAAGTACACTTACCAGCGGGGGGCGTTTCGGTTTCTCGAAGTGTACTCCAAGTCGTTCCCCATTTTGATAAATTCAATCGCTAACGATTTCTTGTAAATTAATTTGAAATTGCTTTTCATTTTCTCAATTCGTCAATGACAATAGCAATATTAGGTCAAAATACCTTTTTACAAAAGAAAAACCGTTCACTATCTATTGGAAACAGGTAATCGTCTTAATAAAGTGCTTAATTTAATGGTTGAAGACATTGATCTTAATAATGGGATGGTTATATTAACTACTACAAAAAATAGGAAAGCGCAGTATAATCCCATTAGCGTGCATTTAATTAAAGTTCTTACAGAGTACATTAGAATGTACGGCTTAAAAAAAGATGAATTTCTGTTCATGAACGAGTTAGGTGAACAGATAACAAGAACTCAATGCAACATGCTATAGCCCGTTACAACAAGAAAAGAGGGGTAGAAAAAACTTCTATTCATGCTTTCCGCCATACATTTGTAAAGCATTATTTAACAAGTGGAGGAGACGCATTTTAGCTACAAAGATTATTAGGACACTCAACATTGGCTATTACTTAGAACTATGTAAATTTGTATTCAGAGGACTTAAAGTAAGGTTTTGATAAACATAGTATTTTAGCAAAATATACAGATAGCAAACGTATGAAGAGGGGAAGGAAATAATCCTTTAGTTCGATACAGAAAAATCCCGAAAATGCCAGGTTTTATGTATTAATGTGCGCATAGGGGTTTTCGTTCGGATATTGTGTTCCATTAGAATTACCCCCACCCCCTTTAATAATTATGGTATTATTTTCTAAATAT
>NZ_JBALNX010000140.1:1633-2745 GCF_036962035.1 Bacillus sp. JJ1773 | reverse complement strand
TTCGCCCTCTTCTTTTGCTTTCATTTTCGCTAGTGCGGCGGCTTTCGCTTTCGCGGCAGCCTCCTTTTTTAACTGTTCAAGATCCTTTTCCCCGCTCATAGGTTAGATCACCTTCTTCCCAGTTTTAGCCTCGTAGCGGATTTTTTCCTTTAATTTATTTATTCCATATATTAATGCTGCCGGATTTGGGGGACATCCTGGTATGTAAACATCAACAGGAACAATTTGGTCGACACCCTTCACAACGGCGTAGGATTTCACATATGGTCCTCCTGCTGTTGCACAGGAACCCATTGCAATAACCCACTTCGGCTCTGGCATTTGATCATACAGTCGGCGAACAATTGGCGCCATTTTTTTCGTAACGGTTCCTGAAACAATCATGACATCTGATTGACGAGGGGATGTCCGGAAAAACGAACCAAAACGGTCTAAATCGTAGTGAGCACCACCGACACCCATCATTTCAATGGCACAACAAGCAAGCCCGAAGGTCATTGGATATAATGAGTTACTCCGCGCCCAAGCTTTTATTTGTTCCAAAGTTGCCATAAATACATTACGCTCTAATTCTTTCATTTCTTCAGGTGAGATATTTTCCAATTTTAAGTCCATTTTAACACCTTCTTCTTCCATGCATAAATCAGACCGATGACAAGCATAAATACGAAAATCAACATTTCTATTAATGCAAAGATTCCGAGTTTTTCATAAGCAACTGCCCACGGATATAGAAATACCGTTTCTACATCAAAAATAACAAACATAAGTGCAAAAACATAATAGCGAATATTAAACTGCACCCATGAATCATGGAATGGCTCAATCCCGCTCTCGTACGTGGTATACTTCGTCTCATGCGGCTTATAAGGCCGCAGCAGCTTCCCTAAAAACAAAGCTACCACAGGTAACAAAATTCCAAGACATAGGAACACAAACACTATCAAATAGTTATTTTGATATAAATTTAGCATCTCCATGTCCATCCCCCCCAATATTATGAATTTTCTCTACCCAGTTGTAACCGTAATCATTATAGCACTCTTACCAATTTGTGTCGATAAACCCAGCTATTTTACTGGAAATTCTCTCGACCCACAGAACAAAGCTTT
>NZ_JBALNX010000140.1:0-1565 GCF_036962035.1 Bacillus sp. JJ1773 | reverse complement strand
AAAGCTTTGTTCTGTGGGTGCAGCAGCGGAGCTGATGCCAGAGGTGCGAGAGCACCTCGCAGAGAGAGAATTTCCAGAAAGCCACCTCCGTTATCGACACAAATCCCTCCCCCTGAGCATTTGCGTCATCCCAGAATCACTCCCCCGAACAACATCAAGATGACGCAAATGCGAACTCCCGCACCCTCCTGAAAATTTCCCCCAAACCAACTGGAAAAAGGGAATTATAAGTATCATTTTAACTATAAAACGACACTCCCTTACACACACCCCAAAATTTCAACAGAAATTGACAAATCTATGAACGATTCCTCTTCCCATTTAATATGATTTCGACATTCTTGTCAGTGAGAAAAATCAACTTTGAACCTGTTTTTATCAAGCCAATTTTTTTCATCTCTTATACTACTCTTATTATAAAATGGCTAAAAAAATGACCAAGCATTTTTAATGAATACTTGGTCCTAATCATCTATATGAATGTCGGTTCGCCAAATATCACAATAATGGTGAATCAAGGATATTAATTCAGGCCAATTGACATAGAAAAACAGCTTTGCGTTTGAGCAAAACTGTTTACCCTTTTAACATATACAAGTCTTTCGTTTAATCCCTACCCGCTCCATATCTACTACTTTTTTAATATAATCGGTTGCTAACGGGACTTTGCAAGCGGTATTTCCTACATCAACGTTCACTTTTCCGATATGTTCTGCGACCTTTTTCGCCTCAGTCGATAATGCTTGAACATAGGTGCCTACAGATATGACAAAACCATTCATAACGTAGCGGACCCAGTTTCTTTCATCGTGGATAGTTGTTTTTACCTGATGGAGCAATTCGCTAATTTCGTTTAAATTCAATAAATCATCTGGTGTAATGGACAAATAATTTGCATATGTATTCCATCCGCAAACGGCAATCATTTCTTCCTCAGATTGTATCCATTCTCTCGCTAGTTCCAGAGCATAGTCACTTTCCGCAGCTACTCCGGAAACGGTATATTCTGCGGGCGCATGCCAAAGTGCTTTCCTCGCCCAGTCCTGTAAGGTTTCTTTTGTCATTAATTTTGGATTAATCGAAAGACCCGCTAAATACATAGCATCATAATTCCCCGAGTCATACAGAGCCAACGCCAATTCCTGATCCTTTTTCACAAATTTCACAAGTTTTTTCATATCTCCAACCTTTACCCCAAAGAGCGGCTCTACCGCCCCATGACGCATCAACGTCTTTTTCGTCTGCTCCGTCCCTAATTCTTCAAGCATTTTCATTATTTCAATGTAGGTCATCCATCTTCCCTCCAATTTTAACAAGCTGACTTTCTATCATCATTTCATTTTTTGAAAGATCATAAACTATAATTCTTTTTTTAAAAGTAAAATCCTGCAGATCCTTACTATGACAGCGATTCCATATATAAAACTGGCTCCCTTTAATTATGAGTCGTGCTTATTGACCTTCTGCATGCATTTTATTAGTTGAAGGGTGTTATGAGCATCGCTTAACTACCTTCAACACTTATTTTTCTACCCGAAGGGTATTATAAAGCTTTCTTAACTACC
>NZ_JBALNX010000139.1:0-4519 GCF_036962035.1 Bacillus sp. JJ1773 | reverse complement strand
CCTGCACCTTCTCCTGTTCCTCCAGAACTCCAATCATAAAAATGAAGAAATAATGCACCACTTGAAAAACCAATCATTGGGGCAAGTACCATCATTAAGATGCCTGATACCATAAGATTCAATTTTCCCTTTTTAAACAATGTAAAGAAAACAACATTAAGCGATATTATAATTAAGATGAATAATGTCAAAATTAAATTTCCCATAATATATCCCCCTATCAGTTAAATTTTACCACAAATAACCATCATCCTTGTTGAACTATTCTGCCACTTTAGTTGAACAAGAAAAAAGAGCCGTCTAAGCAGCTCAACGATCTTCAAGTAAAGCACCCATTAGTGAAATAAAACTTATAAATGCAAAACACTATGAACAAATTTTTTTGCATTCTCTGCGTCTTTTTTTCTAACAGAAACAACATATTGTTGTTTATAATTCTTGTTCATTCCGAAACTTCCAAAGTTTCCTCTCGATGTACCAGGTCCCAACCATTTTCCTGAAGGATCAATAACTTTATAGGTATATTTAATACCTTCTCTTTTTAAAATTGCTCTTACCTTTGAAAATTCTTCCATTGAAAATCCTATATAAACATCTTCTTTATTAAAGAAAAACATATCCATCCCCCCCTATTACCACAACTACTGCTTTTTACACTATCCTGCACCTTTAATTGAACAAGAAAAAAGAGCCGTCTAAGCAGCTCAACGATCTTCAAGTAAAGTAGAATTGTTAAAACTTTATAACTTTCGGTAATGGTTTTTCCAGCTTAACACGATGAAAAACTCTTTCTTCCTTAAATTAACAGGTTTGAGGTACTCTCCCATTCAGACTTAAGAATTGAATATTGATATTCGTCAATCCACTGTCCTTTTGACATGTAATTTTGTAAAAAATGCCCTTCTCGCTTCATACCAACGCGTTCAAGTAAAGCAATAGACTTGTTATTTCTAACATCTGTATGTGCAATTACTTTGTGTTTTCCTAATACATTAAATATATAATCCAATAACGCACTAACAGCCTCACTTGCATATCCATTCCCCTGGTATCCTGGAGAAAGAGTAAACCCGATTTCTACAATATTGGGTTCGTCTAAAAGCGTATGAAGTGCACAATCTCCAATGAGTTGATTAGTCTCAGCTAAAGCAATGGCAAACTGGAACCAAGTACCTGGTTGATTAGGGTTATTTTTACTTTGTTCATTAACGAACGATTCGGCTTCGTGATATTGATAATTCTCCCATGATTGAAATTTAGCAACTTCAGAATTTGAACGATAAAAATGGAAGTCATCAGTGTCGTTAAGACTAAATCTTCTTAAAATAAGACTTGTTGTTTTTGCGAAAATTTGATTGTTTTTTTCCATGGTTTTTCCTTCCTAAACTTTCGTCAAGTAGATTTCATTGTTAACTGTTTTGCGGTTTTACCACCAGAAGCGGTCAGCCTCTATTGTGCTAAAGCCCCCGTTACTTGTCTAAGGTACTAGCCTCACTCTTTTATTCTAAGTTGTCGTCTAAGTTCTTTAAATGGAATAGCATAAGAGTCCTCATATTTCTTAATATATTGTGTTAACATAGACCAATTACTTTCGAGGTGAGGATGTATCTGGGTGGTGTCAGCAAGACTATAAAGTTCAATTAAGAAGTAATGGGTTTCCCCTACTAAAAAGTCATCCCCTAATTGTAATAAAACCTCAATAACATTTGGAATGTAGTTAAACGCTTCTTTGGGAGACATTCCCTTAGTAATTAATTCGAAGGAATTACTAAAATACCACTCATCTTTGTCTAATTTATCTTCCCATTCCACAAATATTTCTAATAACCTATTATCCATTGTCATCACGCCCAGGATTGCAATTTTATATACATATTTTATCACTTTTTGTTCAACAATCTGGCCCTTTTCATGAAGAAAGACGCTTTCCTTGTTTCAGAAAAGCGCCCTTTCGTATTATAAGGTCAGCCAGATAAGAAAATATTTCTTGTTGACCATTTTTAATAGGGTTTTATTTTTAACGGTAGCCAGGGTAAAATGTAACTGCCCATGGGACTTAGATCCCGTTAAAGTAAACAGTTTACCCCCTCCTTGTAGAAACACGTTGAGGCTGGTTGGGACATAAATCTAGAATAACAAGCAAAGCTGTGACACTGCAAGAAGGAAGAATTAGGGGTACCTGCAAATAAGAGATTAGGAGGTGATGAGGATGAATCCAGTCGTTGGACTGGAAATTTCAAAAGGAGAAAGTCGGTTCAAGCTTTTGTAGATAAGGGAAACCTTTTTGTAAGGGCTTTAAAGTATCCATACTCTTGAGAGGCTTGGATTACTTGTAGAGTTCTTAGATCATGAACAGAAAGAAACAGGTCAGAAGAAGCCAGAAGCCCTCAGTGATTCTAGAAGCATCTTGGACACTATCAAACACCAGTTGTCCAATATCTAGATGAACTTGGATATTTATTAATTATTATTAATCCTTTAATTTCGTATAAGGCAAAGAGTTCAAGTCTAACTTTTGAACTCTTGCACTAGTTAATTAAGTAAAGTATGTCACATATTGTAGTTCATTTATTCTTTAAATGATAACCCTACTTCTTCTAATGAAGTTCTCAAAATAGGTAAGGAAGCTGGCCCAATACCATGAATTTTTAAAATTTCTTTTTCAGTGTACTTTGATAGTTCCTTCAAAGTGTCAATCCCTTCGTGAACCAATGCATTTCTTGCAGGTGAACTGAGTTTCGAAAGAAAGCCACTTTTAGGCTTATTCTCTTTATCACAGGTAGGACAACTTGGACACTCACTACTTTTGTAATACTTATGTCCTTTTTCACAAATCCTTAAACTTTTTTCTACTGTCAAAATAAACTCCTCCAAATAAATTCTGTATCCAATTTTAACATATTATATTTTGCATATTAGTTATACAATATCTACAAAACAATGTTTGTCCCTATTCAGGAATGCTGCCCCGAATGCTGAATATAGAATATACAACCTAAAAGCTACTTATACTTAAACCCTAGCTACCCTTTAGGTTGAGTAAATTTTTTTCAAGAATAATTTTATGTATTCCTTTTTCATCGGTATACGTATCAATAACATCAAATCCATTTTTTATATTCAAAATTAACATATTACGCCATTTATTCATTGTTTTTGTTTGAACAACACTATAACCCAGTTCCCTTACATATTGATGTTGCTTTTCCATTAGGGTCGAAGCTACACCAAATTTTCGATAATTGATATCCACTCCCCCCATCCAACTATAAAATTTATTATCATCCAATGCATATCCAATCTTAAATCCAATAAGCTTTGTACCACTCATAGCGGTTATAATTAATAATTGCGGTTTACTTGCCATTTTGTTAATCAAATTATCTGATTTCCCAAAAATGTCTTTATGTAATTCTACAATGCCACCTAATATATCATCGTCAGGTATTGAATTAAAAATAAGGGTTTCAAAGTTCATTTGTATTTCACTCCCTTTCCAAAATATTTAGAATACATAATTCTTAACAATATTATGTCTGTCCTTCTTTAACAATCATGTTAATCGAATAGGAAAAATGATTGCAACACAAACCCATTATTCAACATTTGCACCCTTTAACCAACAACAAACTTTTACCTATGCCCATCTTTTCGTGCTTGAATAAAACCGTAATAAGCACAGGTAACATTTTTAGATATGTCTTTTACTTCTAGGCCCTTTAGTTGAAAAATAATTTCCCAAATGAACCGATTACGGTAAGAATGCTTCTCAATCACACATCAGGAATTCAAGACAATTAGGGGATATTGGAAAGCCAGTATACAATAGATAGTGGTGGAGGAGACTCCAAAGTACAAAAGTCGCAGTTATGGTTCACCATTTTGTACCTTTCATCAAATAAAAGCTCTTTTTTATTATGTATAATGAGGATATAATGGTGAAATTTAATCTATCAAATAGAACGACCATAAAGAGGAGAATACATATATGGAATTTGTAGAATTAGCAAAAAGTAGACGTTCAGCTATCAATTTTCAATCGGACGTGAAAATCTCTGCTCCTGAATTACAAGAAATATTTGAAATCGTTAAAACCCATCCCTCATCATATAACATTCAAACTACGCATTATTATGTTGTCACATCAGAGGAAAAGAAAGCACTTGTCAAGAAAGCCTCATATGAACAGCATAAAACCCTTAGTGCTTCTGCAACGATCATCGTATGTGGAGATAAGGATGGATACAAGGAAGCCCCTCGATTATATGAAGGTATGAAAATGCTTGGAATTATTGACGAGTTAGAATACAATGATACGATTGAGACAATTAATAATTTATATAGTAATAATACTACATTAATAGAAGAAGATAATATAAGAAATGCTTGTCTATCTGCCATGCTATTAATGTTAGCTGCCAAAGATAAAGGATGGGATACTTGCCCAATGCATGTGAAAAATGAACACATCATTAAAGAAATTTACAACATCCCAGAGAACCATCAACCTGTATTAATG
>NZ_JBALNX010000138.1:0-9409 GCF_036962035.1 Bacillus sp. JJ1773 | reverse complement strand
AAATGATCCCACCCCTGTCCTTTCCTCCCTTCCCCCTATATATAAAGAGTGAGAGGAGGTGATCAACATGGCAGAGGCATTAATGATCGAGACACGGCTTCGTCTAACGTTCGAAACGGGATTAAACGAGAAGGGCGAACCGATTTTCAAGTCGCGCACTTTTGGAAATGTCAAAAAGATGGCGACAGCTGATCAGCTTTTTCAGGCGGCAACGGCAATCGCATCCCTTAGCAAAGACTCCCTATCTACCATTGTCAAAAATGACAGCTTTGACATTCTTGGCTAAGCGGGGGCTCTGGAGCTAGATTCACACATTTAATAAAGCGAAAGGAGGACAAAACCCATGGCAAAATCATTAGAATTAACATTTGTGACGGATTCAGGAAAGCTTTCAAGACTTTCCATCGATAACCCGAAGGAGCCAATTGATCCAGCTGCTGTTAAACTAGCAATGGAGCAAATCATCGCTGCGGATGTGTTCCAAACGATGAACGGCACTCTTGCTTCGGCAAAAGAAGCAAGAGTCATCGAGCGCAGCGTCACCGCCTATGAATTAGTCTAGTTACGCACAATCGTTAACCCAATAAATGAGGCCGGTTCTGCTCCTATGCAGACCGGCCTCTTTGTGTTTTGAAAAAAACTACGGGGCACGCGCTCAAAAACCGACAAGCACACCCCGTAGACCATTTCACTTATATTTTAAACTGCTTAATTATTTCCTGAAGTTCCTCAGCCATATAAGATAGCGAAGAGGCAGAAGCTGCGATTTCCTGCATGGAGGCTAATTGTTCCTCGGTTGCAGCGGAAACATTTTGGCTGTCTGCTGTTGTTTTGACAGCAATTTCTTCGATACCGTGTACAACGCCAACTACCTGTTCAGTGCCCGCTGAAGTTCCTTTTATAGAGACAGAAATCGTTTGAATTTCAGCGCTTACATGATCGATAAATTGCTTGATTTCGTGGAAAGCCTCTCCTGCACTTTGGGCAAGATCCATTCCTTTTTCGATTTCGGTTGTTCCCTTTTCCATCGATTCGACTGCTTGGTTCGTGTCAATTTGAATGGAGGAGATGAGTTGTCTGATTGTTTCAGTTGATCTAGACGATTGCTCCGCTAATTTACGCACCTCATCCGCAACCACGGCAAAGCCTTTTCCATTTTCCCCTGCTCTTGCCGCTTCAATGGCCGCATTTAATGCGAGAAGATTCGTTTGGTCGGCAATCCCCGAAATTACATCAATGATTTGATTAATATCGATTGACCTTTTTCTTAAATCCTCAATGACCACGCTAAGCCTACTAATCGTTTTGTGAATATTGGTCATTTGTTCAGATGTTAGTTGAATCGCTTGATTTCCATTATTGACAATGCTTACAGCGTCCATGGATGTATCGCGGACGGCCTGAGAATGGCTCAGCATTCTTTCCATTTCCCCAGACATCGCCGTTACAATATGATGGCTTTCCTCAACCATCTTGGATTGGCGTTCTGTTCCGGAAGCAACCTCCTGAATGGCATCGACAATTTGCTCCGTTGCAGTATTATTTTGCTCCGAGCTTGCCAACAGCTGCTCCGATGAGGCGGCCAGCATTTCAGATTTCGCATCAATATTACGGATCAGCTCGCGGAGAGCCCCCACCATTTTATTAAAGCTAATGCCTAAATGGCTGATTTCATCATTATTTTTAACATCAAAGGTTTGAGTCAGATCTCCCTCGCTGACCTTTCCAGTTGCTTCAACTAGCTGGTTCAAAGGTCTTGTAATCGACCGGATCACAAAATAAGAAAGCACGGCTCCGATCACGATAAAAAGTCCAACGATTAATAGAGTCATCATGAGAATCGGTTTCATATCCTGACTGACCTCATCTAAGTCCATAACACCAGCAATTTTCATCCCCGTTATTTCGTTCGTTGTAAAATCAATCTGGTTATGGCTATCATTGACCTGTCCATCCTTCTTTTCTAATAAAGGCTGAACCCAGCTGCCTTCTGCCTTTTCGCCTGCTGCAATTTTTGGATGAACAAGGTAGTTCCCTTCAGCACTTATAAGGATCGGATATCCGTTCTTTCCTATCTTAACTCCCTCTGTCAGCTGATTTAATGCTTCAAGGCTAAGGTCCATCCCAAATACCCCTGACCCATCCTCAAGCGTGTGAGCAATGGTCACGATCACCCCGCCCGTAAAGGCATCAATATATGGCTCCGTAATAAACGTTTCATTGCTCTTCGCCTTAGAACCAATGTACCAAGGGCGCTTTCTAGGATCATACCCATCAGGCAAATCCTGTTCTGGATAAGAGAAAAAATCACCGTTCTCTTCTAAACCTATATAAACAACCATCGCTTCCGGATGCAATACTTGATATTCCTTCAATTGCTCGATCGTTTTTTGGACCTGTCCCTCTGAAAAAGAGCTTTTGTTAAAGCTTCCAGCAAAATAAGACGCTGCATTTCCCTTAGGCTCAATAAAGCTAGTAATAAACTTATCAATAACTAAAACATTTTCCCTTGAACTAATCTGGATTTTTTCCTTAATATTGCTTTGCGCATTTAAATAGGAAGAGAGACCGATCGTTACAGATGGCACTAATAATATTAAAATAAATGATAGCATTAGTTTTTTCCTAATCGTCAATGCAAAAATGGGTTTTCTCTTTGGCTTGGTTTTCACGGTGATGTGGGCCTTCCTTTCATATTCAACTTTCTCCGCTTTTATAGTAAAAGCTACCCTGTTAAAAGTAGCCAAAAGGGACTCTTATTCACATTTCGAATCACGGCGATGATAGAAAATTGATTGCAAGATTTATCTGCCGGCGCACTTAATCCCCCCATTAAATTGAAATTATGTAAGCCCTTTCATTAAAATTATAACCGTGTATTCGCCAATTTTCAACAAGATTCAGCATATTCATAAAATTGATTTTACCTTGTTCCTGATTATAAAAAATAGATATAAGGCTGGAGCTATTACATAGTAGAAGAGGGAAGAGGCCGGGGGCTTTTACCGTATTGCCGCATTATTAACTTAGCTATGGGGCATGGATTGGGTGATTCTTCTGTTTTATTGTTATAGAGCCTTCTTAACTACCTTCGACTGCATTTTCTCTTAACGAATGGCGTTATAAAGCCTTCTTAACTACCTTCCACTGAGTTTTCTCTTAACGAATGGCGTTATAAAGCCCTCTTAACTACATTCGACTGCATTTCGCCTTCACGAAGGGTGTTATAAACCCTTCTTAACTACCTTCGACCGTATTTTGCCTTCACGAAGAGCGTTATAACCTATTAACCTCCATATTCACCTACTCTATTAACACCCTAATATTACAAACCAAATTTACTTTGTAATAAAAATAGTTTTATTCTGAAACATTCCTGTTATCTTCCTTTGCTAATATACTCCTTAAGAAGAAAGAAAAGGAGAATCTCTCATGAAAAAACTTCTAATCACAATAACGACTGTATTTTTTCTACTAGTTGGATTTTCGAATGTTGCGTCTGCCGCTGAACATACATATAAAGTAAAAAATGGTGATACTCTTTGGTCCATTTCTAAAAAGAATCAAATTACCCTACAGCAATTAAAATCATGGAATAATCTTAAATCAGATATGATTAAGCCTAATCAGGTGTTAAAGGTGGCTCCTGCATCAGCAACTGCTGAAACCAAACCGCCCGCTCCCGCTGTGAAAGCTGCGAGCTATAAAGAAATTACTGTTAAAGCCACTGCATATACAGCTAGCTGCAAAAACTGCAGCGGCATTACGGCTACAGGACTAAATTTAAAAAAGAATCCAAACTTGAAAGTCATTTCTGTTGATCCTAAGGTAATACCGCTCGGATCGAAGGTTTTTGTACCAGGTTACGGGGAAGCGATCGCTGCCGATAAAGGCTCTTCTGTAAAAGGAAACAAAATTGACGTGTTTATTCCTTCTCACAAGCAAGCGATTCAGTGGGGAAATAAATCCGTGAAGATTAAAGTGTATAACTAATTTAAAGAGACAAAAAGAGAGCGACTCTTATTTTGAGCCACTCTCTTTTTTTATTGAAGTTTGTCCTAACTGGATTGTTTTAATAATTCAGCGGCTTCGGACTCGCTGATGTCTTTAATTAAACTTAGTTCACTTATGATATTCCGCTGCGCTTGATTGAGCATTTGCCGTTCACTCGTATTAAGCGACTTTTCCTTGTTGCGATGCAGGAGATCCCGAACAATTTCAGCGGAATCCTCCACCCTACCTGACTTCAGCTTCTCCATGTTCGATTTGTATCTTTCCTTCCAAGGAAGGCCGCAGTCTGACTCCACATTGTGAATATCAAACAAAATATCTTTCATTGTTTCTCCGTCTAGGATGGAGCGAACACCGGAATCCGTCATTGTTTTCAATGGAAGCATGACGTCCATTTTATTCAATGGTATGTGAATCACACAATACTCCTGTGTCTTCCCTAGAATTTCCCGTTCTTCTATGGCCTCAATGATACCTGCCCCATGCATTGGATAAAAAACCTTATCGCCAATTTGAAACATATCATCACCTCCATATTACCTTCATTAATAATGGTAACACAGATAGTTATTTTTATCAAATTTTTAAATATAACACGAAACAATTATTATCGTCAATATATTTCTTGAAACTTTTTTAAAAAAATTCACATATGAATATTAGGGGTTTATCAGACCAACAATGCTAGAGATTCCTAACTAGGAAACCGACAAGACACCCCATTCCAAAAAATGATATAATTATTTCTATTGACTATTTGTAAAAGGAGGGGTTTCCATGTCTACCATTCCAGAGCATTTCCTCGAACCGTTGGATTTTGCGGCGAATGAATTGAAGGATATGCTGAATCCGAAGTCGCCTGATGATGAGCGCTTGGTTCAGAAGGGACTGATGCTTTTTCGGCAGGGCCTAGTTTCTCACGTTCGCTTTGATCGGAACGAGATCACGGGTGTGGTTCAGGATGTGACGCCTGCAAAGGTTAGGCTTGATCCTAATTTTATCAATTTAAGCGAATGCTCGTGTCCGGCCGATGGGTTCTGCCGGCATCAGCTTGCTGTGTTTTTCTATCTTCTTTCGCAGGCGAAGAGTGTGACGGATTGGGTGAATGATTGGAGACAGCCCTTGCAGGAGAGTAAAACGGTCAAGCTTCTCGGCCTTCAGAGAGCAAAGGACCTGTTAACGACTTCAAGCAGGCAAAAGCCTGATTATGATAACTGGGTGGAAACCATTCACGAAAGCTTCGACACGATTATGACCGGGAACGGTGAACCGAAGCCCTATTATATGAATGAACTTTTTCAAATCTATACGAAGCGATGGCAAGCCAATGCACCTTTTGAGCAGGAATGGAAGCTCCTTTATCACTTGATTGGCTACTTCTTTAGCTTTAAAAAGCTGATGGAACTGAGCATTCAGTTCGGGCACTCGGGAGAAATCATAAACCGTTACTATCATCATCTTTATCAGGATTTGATGGAGGATATTTTGGATGTGACCCATAAACTATCGGTTCACTCCCTCCCCTTTGCCTTCGATGATTTTATTGAAAAATTAAAAGGGGATTCCACCGATATCCTTCAATATGATTTTCCGCTTGAATTTGAACAAACTCAATTGTATCGAATCCTGTGGATGAAATTTTTCAAGAAAAAGGCTTGGTGCCAGGAAGAAATCGAAAAACTGCTGGCCATTAAGGACAAAAATTTCCCGATCATTGTGGCCATTATTCATCAATATATCCTATTGGGGAAAGATGAGGATGCTATTGATCTTTTGGCGGTTCCTGAAAAAGAGATGACTCCCTATTTTCTGACTTGGCTTGATTATTTTACTCAACAGAAGGAATGGAAACGAATGAGTCCTTATGTTGAGGAATTTATTAAGAGGCTTCGGGAGTACCTTCAACTATCGCAGAATCATTATGTTAACCGGAATTTCTCTAATCTTGCCATAAAAGTGATACAACCTTTCTGTTCAGCAACGGGCAGAGACGATTTATATGAAAAAGCTCTCGTTGAAACGCTGCCATTCAGCTTTAATGAATATGAATATCTTCTTTTTGAAAATGGCGCCTTTGATCGCTGGATTGATTTGCAGGCCAGAATGGACCACGATATTGACGAGCTGCCAAAGAGCCGAATCAAGGAAATTGAAAACGATGCACCGGCTCTGCTTTTGCCGCTTTATCATCAGTCGGTCCAAAATCATATTTCCCATAAAGGCCGAGACCATTACCGCGTGGCTGTCCGGAAATTGAAAAAGCTCCGGACGTTGTACAAGAAGCTGAAAAGACAGGATGACTGGGTGTTTTTCCTAGACACCCTGCTTGAAAAAACAAAGCGGCTTCGTGCCTTTCATGAAGAATGTAAGAGGGGAAAGCTAATCGATGCTTGAGATCAGAAAGATAAAAATTTACGTCCAACATATAGATACGAACCTATATAGCCTTTCTGCGCAGAATGATGAGGGGGCTTTTTTAAAACCTGAATTCTGGGGCAAGCTGCTGTTTAATCATCATGAGGAGAGCTTCTATGGAACTCTTTTTCAAGATCATAAAGCCGCGGAGGAGAAGGAAATTCCCCTTAACGGCTGGCAGCTTGTCACGTTGTTTGCGAAGGAACGATTTAATTCATTTATCGAGTGGGATTGGGATGAGCTGGCCCAAATTTGTTTAGCTGCCTCTCTTCCTATTTATGAGGCCATTTCCGAAAAGGAATGGATCCCTGACTTTTCGGCCTGGGAAAACGGCCAGTTCCGCTGGGCGCTGCCTGACCGGGTTGTGCAGGAATTTGGTTCCTCCTTTTGGGAGCAGATGATTGGGGAAATGTCTGTTAAGGATTTTACCCACGAGATGTTTCATCATGCATTGGATGCGTTTTTTGAGCGTAATCACAAGCTGAAAGCCGATTTAAGTGGAAAAATAAATACTTTACGCGGAAGTGAGCTTTCTCCCCGTGATCTTGCTGCCTATTTTGACGAAGAAAGCTGGCAGGAATGGATTGGTCTCAAGGAAAACGAGACTCCTTTTTCCATTGGACTGAAGCTGGAGGAGCCTGCCGAGATGGACGATTCATGGGAGCTCAGCATTTTTCTTCGTGGAAAAAAAGAGCCGGATCTGCTAGTGGATTTGCATGATTATACGAATTATCCGCGCGGCTGGAGGAAATACGAAGAGGCGATCACGAAGGAACAGGAAAGATGGCTGAACGTTTTTCCTTGGCTTAAGGGGGATGGGGGTGTTACGACCCGCTTAACAGAGGATGAGGCGTGGACTTTTTTGACCGAAGCGAGTGAAACTCTCCTTTCTTTAGGAATTGAAATTCTGCTGCCTTCATGGTGGCTGGCGATGAAAAATGCCAGTCTTAAGGTGAAGGCTCGTCTTAAAGGGCAGTCCACTAGCCATCGCCCATCCTTTGTCGGGCTTCAGGCGATGCTGGATTATGACTGGCGGATTTCCATGAATGGAGTGGATTTGTCAGAGGATGAGTTCAACAGCATGGTGGAGGAAAAAAGACGGCTCGTTTATATTCGCGGAAGATGGATTAAGCTTGATCCTGGGTTTGTACGGCAAATACAGGATTTAATGAAAAAAGCGGAAAAGGAAGGACTTCATGTCCGCGATTTAATTGAGCAGGAGCTTCTTGCTGATGAATCTGAACAAGAGGACGAACTCGAGAATCCAAAAGCCTTTGCCCGAATTCAAATTGAAATGAACCGACAGTGGAAGCAAATGGTGAAGCAGCTTCGCGATACTAAGGATATCCCTCTCGTGGAAGTCCCCGCTGCATTTCAAGGGGAGCTCCGTCCTTATCAAAAGCTCGGCATGAGCTGGCTGCTATTTTTGCGCAAGTATGGATTTGGCGCTTGTTTGGCGGATGATATGGGGCTTGGCAAAACAATTCAGCTGATTTCCTACCTTTTAAAAGTGAAGGAGGAGGAAGCAGACTCTGGGCCTGCGCTGATTATTTGCCCGACCTCCGTGCTCGGAAACTGGCAAAAGGAAATTGAGCGGTTTGCCCCTGAGTTGAATGTGTATCTTCATTATGGGGGGAACCGGTCTAAAAGTGAGGAGTTTGTGGAAAAAGCTTCTGCAGCCGATGTCGTTCTTACCTCGTACGGACTGACCGCTCTAGATGTCGAGGATTTCGAGAGTGTCAAATGGGGCTCGATTAGCATAGATGAGGCACAGAATATTAAAAATGCGCAAACGAAGCAATCGAAGGCGGTTCGGAGGCTAAAGGGCAAGCATCATATCGCTTTGACCGGCACCCCGATGGAAAATCGCTTATCTGAGCTTTGGTCGATTTTTGATTTCACCAACCACGGCTATTTAGGCAGCATGGGCCAATTTCAAAAGCGCTTCGTCCTCCCGATTGAGAAGGATGATAATAAGGAAAAGGTTGGGCAGCTTCAAGCTTTTATCCGCCCTTTCCTGCTTCGCCGCACGAAACGAGACGAAGAAGTGGCGCTGAATCTCCCAGACAAGCTCGAGCAAAAGGAATACTGTCCGTTAACAGCGGAGCAGGCCTCCTTGTATGAACAGCTCGTCAAGGATACATTTGAGCAAATCGAGAGTTTATCAGCATTCGAGCGAAAAGGATTAATCTTGCAAATGCTCAGCCGGTTGAAGCAGCTTTGCAACCACCCCGCTCTTTATTTAAAAGAGGAAAAGCCATCGAAGGTGATAGAGCGTTCGGCTAAGCTTGAGAAGCTGAATGAATTGGTTGAGTCGGTTCTGGATCAAGGGGAAAGCTGCTTGATCTTTACTCAATATATTGAAATGGGAAATATTATTCGCGGGATGATTAAGAAACGATTCGGTGTCGAGGTGCCGTTTTTGAATGGCAGTGTTCCGAAAAATGAACGCGACCGGATGATTGAGCAGTTCCAAAGCGGGAAGTTTCCTGTCTTTCTTTTATCCCTAAAGGCGGGCGGAACCGGTTTGAATCTGACTGCGGCCAACCACGTCATCCATTATGATCGCTGGTGGAACCCTGCCGTTGAAAACCAAGCCACCGACCGTGCCTACCGCATCGGCCAAAAACGCTTCGTCCACGTCCATAAAATGATCTGCACCGGCACCCTCGAAGAAAAAATCGATGCCATGCTAGAGAAAAAGCAATCGTTGAACGATCAAATCATCCAAAGCGAAAGCTGGATTACCGAGCTTTCTACAGATGAATTGAGGGATTTGGTGTTTTTGAATTAACGTGGTGGTGCTGGAGCGAAATATCTTCAAGGTGACCGATCTAAACCGATATAACCGGGAAAGTTGCAGATATTTAAGTTTGCCGGACAGCTTTTCGGGGTTTTCACAAAACCTGTCCAAGTAACCTAACTTGATGGACAGCTTTTCGCGGTTTTCACAAAACCTGTCCAAGTAATCTAACTTGATGGA
>NZ_JBALNX010000137.1:0-1981 GCF_036962035.1 Bacillus sp. JJ1773 | reverse complement strand
GGTATTATTTTCTAAATATTGGTTATGTTCTTTCTCATAACTGTATATTGAAAGTTTATATATATTTTGGCTAATATGCTGACCTTCAATTACTTTTAGCTTATCTTTCCCCCTTCCATGAGCAAAAAATAGGGGGTATATAAAACGTTTTTTACCTATTATGTTTTTGTATGACTAAACATTTATTTCCTTTATTTGCCTAAAAGGTTAAGAGGGGCTTTGTATTCATAATAATATGGATAAATATAGATGCCACAATGGGAGGAAATGCAAGACTAATATACCGACATAATCAAATAAAATATTGAACTTGCCCTCTAGGAGTCACTAGGGGGCTTTTTTTGTTTTTTATAAAAAGTTAATAGGAAGTATTGGAATAAAACACGAACGTTTGCGCGTGTTAATATGGGGCTTTTATAGTGTGCGAGGAATAATGTATTCTCATAACCTAAGTTATAGGAATCAAGTAGATTCAAAAGTTTAAAAGTGAAGAACTTTTAAATTCAAAACTTAAGTATATGTATATATGGTATTGAAGTATGCCGAAAGCATAATATTTAACCTTCAAGGAAGTCTAGATATAGGAGATGAGAAAATCCTTCCTCATTTCTTGTCTTACTTCAATCCTATCTTTTTTCTAAACCTTTTGTTGGTCACATAGGGTTTTAAACAAGTAATTTTTTAATATTGAACGGTAACGGGAAGAGGGCTTTCCTTCCATTGTGCCCCCTTCCTAACGTGTAAATTTAAAATGTAAAGGAGGTCAAAAGATGATGGGAGTATTTTTTACTAACCTAACAAAAGAAGTAATTCCAAATGTCAAGTATGAGGGTTCAGAGGATTATAAAGGGCTTATTATTTTAAAGTGCAAAGAAAAATCAATCATTAACAGGAATAGCGAGCACTTATATTTAGAACTTGTATCTTTTGCTAATGAAATAGGTCTGAAAGAAAAAGAATTATTAGAATTGATTAGTTATAGCACTTTTGTTAAAGGTTATTTAGCTTAGTATAGAGATGAAAAATTGAAGGTGGTTAGAATATTGGAAATCAAAGGTTTAGACGATCTACACAGAATGTTAAAAACATCAGGAATTGATTTTAAACTATTAAAGACTGCGAAAGAAAAGGTAAATAAAATGATTAAAAGAATTGAAGAAAAGGAGGAAGAAGAAAATGGAAAAAACTAAGCAAACAAGTGTACATTTAGAAGAAATACAAAGCGTTATTTATCACTAATGAGTGTAATATTAGGGCTTAATAAATCTCAATACATTAGAGAGATCCTCGACCGTGACATGCAAGAGAATGCAGAGGTAGTAAAGCAATTTGAGGAAATTCTTTATTAATTCTTAAAATATTTCCATAAGTGCAAAGTTTTAATGATTAAATCGTAAATATATATAAGAAAAACTAAATAGTAGTTCCCACGGAATTTTGAAGCTGAGGGTTATACCATAAATAAACCCCATGGCTTGCTGAGCCGATTTAGAAAATCAGCAGTTGCCGTAATAGTAATAACGGATGATTGAGAGATTCAACATTCTTGCAAAATTACTAAATTTCGGTGATGGGCTGAGATTAACGCATTCTCAGGTAAAATAAAAACGGGAGGGGTGGAGCATAGCTTGGAATTTTCTAAGCAACAATCAGTGAAGTAATATCGTCAAGGCTCAAATGAGACGACTCATTTTAATTAGTATTCATTGATTTTTGAGTAGCTAGGGGATATTTATCAAAATTAATTAAAATCTTTAATAATCAAAGTTCAATTTAAATGATCATTTGTAGTGATCTTTGATTTAATCTTTGTATTAATTCAGCGTGCAAGATTGAATAAATTAAATTATGAAAATCATTGATTACATAAACAAGGTTACTTTAGTTATATAAATTTAATTAGCATAAGAAAGGTTTTACGATTCTAAAATTTAACTTCAATTCATTTTTGCTTATGATAGTGTATAGATTGAGTTTTAAT
>NZ_JBALNX010000014.1:24428-31052 GCF_036962035.1 Bacillus sp. JJ1773 | reverse complement strand
TTTTGTCGACCTCGAGGTCACAAGCTTGTCTAGTTTCGGCTCCTAGGGACTCGAGACATAAGCCAATCCCTTCCAGAAGGCAAAGTACGCCTTCCTGCAGGGCTCGTCTTATGCTTTTCGTCCCTGATCAGTCGCCTACACTTTTCGATCAATCCTCCCAGAAAGGTAAAAGACAACCTTTCCGAGAGGCTTGTCTTGTGCTTGTCGGGGGTGACCACAAAGGAAAGCTTCTGCGAATGAACATCGCAGGGACAATTGTCCTTTGATTGTTCCGAAGGCGCTTTCGCATTTGTTCTTTAATCATAATCATGCTACACTAACTTCAAAAACGAAGCGGCGTGACATAAATGAAAAAACGGAATCGGAAAAAACTAAACGATAAAGTTCTCCTTTTTCCTGATCTGGAAAAGAGACTTTTGGAAAAAGGACTTGAAAGCCTTCAGCAAAAAAGGTTCCGTGAGGCGATTAATTTTCTTGAAGAGGCTTTAGTATTAGAACAAGAAAATAATGATATACATATTGGGCTCGTTCTTGCTTATTTTGAGTCCGGCCAATTGACGAAAGCAAAGGAATTGGCAAATAGTATGCTCCAAAAGGGCATAGGAGATTATATTCAAATTATTGACCTCTATTTAATGATTCTCGTGCAATTACATCAGTACGATGATATTGTAAAGACGATTGAAATATTAATAGAAGAAAAAGAAATACCAGCAGATAAAATGGAGCATTTTACACGTATGCTCCAATTTAGCAAAAGAATGGCTGAATCATCTCCCAATATTCATTCAGATGATCCTATTCAGGATGAACCTTTGGATGTGGAAATAGATCTTTTTTCATTAAAAGATCAGCACGAGCAAATCCAAATGGCTACAATGCTAACAAATAGAAACTTAAAGCCTTATATTAATCAAATAAAGGCTTATCTAGAGTCAAGTGAAGGACAGCCATTCTTTAAAACAATGCTATTAAATGTTTTAATTGAACATGAGTATGAAAAAGAGGTTAATGTGCAAAAACTCGGGGAATGGATGATAGTAAGACCTTCAAATCTCCAAGGTGCTCAGCATAATAGTCAGATGGATGAATTGCTAAACATCGTAGCCGAGCAGCTTGAACATGAAGACCCTATTCTCTTTGAACATATCAAAAGTTTGATAGAGCGCCATTTATTTATTCTATATCCTTTTCTGCTTAAGCCCTTTAGTGAAAATGTTTGGGGAGCTGCCTATCATCATCTTGCAGCGGAGTATCAAGGACTCCATTATTCTATAAAGGATCTCGCTTTAAGATACAAAGTTATGGAGAAAGAGATAGGTCAAGCAAGGGCATTTTTAAAGAAAATAGAAGAAATTTCATCCCCAAATTATTAGCTTCATTGTTGAAAGCTAGGGTCTGTATGTTATAATATAATGGTTGTATATGTAAATGGTATTTATTATGTAAAAAAATGATAATGCTTGGGAATCGAGCTGTATCAATACCAATTCGTTACGAATGAAATGATAATAGATTGTTGGAGGGAAATAATTATATGTCTGCTAAATTTGAAAAGCTAGAAGGGAACGTTGGAGTTCTTACAATTGAAGTAGATGCAGAAAAGGTAAACGAAGGTTTAGACGCTGCATTTAAAAAAGTCGTTAAACAAATTAATGTACCAGGCTTCCGTAAAGGAAAAATGCCGCGCGGAATGTTTGAAAAGCGTTTCGGTGTTGAATCACTTTACCAAGATGCAGTTGATTTTCTTCTACCTGAAGCATATGCAGGTGCAATCGAAGAAACTGGAATTGAGCCAGTAGATCGCCCAGAAATCGATGTAGAACAAATCGAAAAAGGCAAGAGCTTAATTTTCACAGCAAAAGTAACTTTAAAGCCTGAAGTAAAGCTTGGCGAATATAAAGGGCTTGAAGTAGAAAAATTCGATACAGAAGTAACTGAAGAAGACGTAAATAACGAGCTTAAATCTATGCAAGAAAGACAAGCTGAGCTTGTCGTGAAAGAAGAAGGCAAAGCTGAAACAGGCGACACAGTTGTAATGGACTTCGAAGGATTTGTTGACGGAGAAGCATTTGAAGGTGGAAAAGCTGAAAACTATTCTCTTGAGCTTGGTTCAGGTCAATTTATTCCTGGATTTGAAGATCAATTAGTTGGCACTGCAACTGGCGAATCTAAGGATGTTGAAGTATCATTCCCTGAAGAGTACCATGCTGCTGAATTAGCTGGCAAGCCTGCTGTGTTTAAAGTAACTGTTCATGAAATCAAAACAAAAGAACTTCCTGCTTTAGATGATGAGTTCGCTAAAGATGCAGACGAGGAAGTTGAATCTTTAGACGCTCTTAAAGAAAAAGTAAAAACACGCTTAGTAGATAGCAAGAAGCATGAAGCTGAGCACTTTGTTCAAGATACTGTAGTAGAAAAAGCTACAAAAAATGCTGAAATCGACCTTCCATCTGTAATGGTTGATACAGAAATCGACCGCATGATGAATGAATTTGAACAACGTCTTCAAATGCAAGGAATGAACCTTGATCTTTACTTCCAATTCTCTGGTCAAGATAAAGATGCATTAAGCGCTCAAATGAAAGAAGAAGCAGAAAATCGCGTACGTGTAAACTTAACACTTGAGGCAATTGCGAAAGCAGAGAACATTGAAGTAACAGACGAAGAAGTAACTGCTGAGCTTAGCAAAATGGCTGAAATGTACAACATGTCAGTTGAAAGCATTGAAAAAGCTCTTGGAAGTTTAGATAGTCTTAAGACTGACCTTCAAATTAAAAAAGCAGTTGAGTTCTTAGTAGAAAACAGCAAAACTGTTTAATTATAAGCACACCTACAAATAAGAAAACATAATGAACAAGGCGCGATTTATTCGTGCCTTGTTTTATACAATGGACAAATAATAAACATACAGAACGTCTTTTTATTACCTACATATGAAGGATTTGGATAAATTCTTTCGATTTAAATTAATCAATAATGGTTAAGCTTAGTTTATTAGGAATATAATTTTAACATAAGTAAAATGTGAATCCTCTTTGCAAACAAAGATACATAATAGAACATATCTGACTCATAAGTGTTTTCATTTCCTGTCCATTGTGAAAATATGTTACAATGCAATACATAACAAAAAATTGATTGTAAAGAAAAGGTTTAAAATACTAACGGTTTGCATAAGATTCGCGGAAATAATAACGAATGGATGTTTTTTTAAGGGGTGAAGGATTTGTTTAAATTTAGTGATGAAAAAGGACAATTAAAATGTTCTTTCTGTGGAAAAACGCAGGATCAAGTGCGAAAACTTGTTGCCGGTCCAGGTGTATATATATGTGATGAGTGTATAGAGCTCTGCACCGAAATCGTTGAAGAAGAGCTTGGAACCGAAGAGGAAGTTGAGTTTAAAGATGTCCCGAAACCAGCTGAAATCCGTGACATTCTCGATGAATACGTAATTGGACAGGATCAGGCGAAAAAATCATTATCAGTAGCTGTATATAATCATTACAAGCGTATTAATTCCAATAGTAAAATCGATGATGTGGAGCTTTTCAAAAGTAACATTTGTATGATTGGACCAACGGGAAGCGGAAAAACCTTATTAGCACAAACGTTAGCTCGCATTTTAAATGTGCCGTTTGCTATTGCAGATGCTACTTCTCTAACAGAAGCAGGCTATGTAGGTGAAGATGTTGAAAATATTTTATTAAAGCTTATTCAATCAGCAGACTATGATGTGGAGAAAGCAGAAAAAGGCATTATTTATATTGATGAAATCGACAAGGTAGCCCGTAAATCAGAAAATCCTTCAATAACTAGAGATGTTTCTGGTGAAGGGGTTCAGCAAGCATTATTAAAAATTCTAGAGGGGACTGTGGCAAGCGTTCCGCCTCAAGGTGGCCGTAAACACCCTCATCAGGAATTCATTCAAATTGACACAACGAATATTTTATTTATTTGTGGAGGTGCCTTTGACGGCATCGAACAAATTATTAAGCGCCGTTTAGGTCAAAAGGTTATTGGCTTTGGTTCTACTACAAAGGATACCGAGGTAGATCAAAAAGAACTTCTAACTAAAGTTCTTCCAGAGGATCTTCTGAAATTTGGTTTAATCCCAGAATTTATTGGCCGTCTTCCAGTCATTGCAAGTCTTGGCTTGCTAGATGAAGAAGCATTAATTGAAATTCTGACTAAACCAAAAAATGCATTAGTAAAGCAATATCAAAAGATGCTCGAGCTTGACGATGTAGAGCTTGAATTTGAAGATGAGGCACTAGTGGAAATTGCGAAGAAAGCAATTGAGCGCAAAACAGGAGCCCGCGGCCTTCGTTCTATTATTGAAGGAATTATGCTGGATGTTATGTTTGACCTTCCTTCGCGTGATGATATTAAAAAATGTATCATTACAAAGGAAACGATTACAGAAAATACATCACCAAAGCTCATTCTTGAAGATGGAACGATTGTTAAAGAAGAAAGAACTTCTGCATAACAAGCTGCAGAGGATACAAGAAGAGTAAACTTTTCTCTTCAAATACTATAAGCCAAACCCTTTAGGGTTTGGCTTTTTTGCTTGGATATTAGGGACATTTGCAAGCCGTATAATACAAAATCCCCCCAGCTTTTTACAGCAAAATCTTGTTTATTCCAACTCAGTCAGGGAGATACTAGCATATATCACCGAGAACTAGATTGCAGGAGGGAAAAGTATGAGTTGGACGGGGATCGCCTTATTTATTCAATTGTTTTTTGGAATTGTGATTGGTCTTTATTTCTGGAATTTGCTTAAAAATCAACGAACACAGAAAGTATCAATTGATAGAGAATCAAGAAAAGAAATGGACCAATTGAAAAAGATGAGATCCATCTCTTTAACTGAGCCTTTAGCAGAAAAAGTTCGCCCATCAAGCTTTGCAGACATAGTAGGTCAAGAGGATGGAATAAAATCGTTAAAAGCAGCCTTATGCAGCCCAAACCCGCAGCATGTGATCATCTACGGACCTCCAGGGGTAGGAAAAACAGCCGCAGCAAGATTAGTTTTAGAAGAAGCGAAAAAGACGGCAAAATCCCCTTTTAAACTTTCATCTGTCTTTATCGAATTGGATGCCACTACAGCCCGATTTGATGAAAGAGGGATTGCAGACCCGCTGATCGGGTCGGTTCACGACCCTATTTATCAAGGTGCAGGAGCCATGGGACAAGCTGGCATACCTCAGCCGAAACAAGGGGCTGTCACAAATGCACATGGCGGCGTCCTATTTATTGATGAAATCGGGGAGCTTCATCCTATCCAAATGAATAAGCTTTTAAAAGTGCTAGAGGATCGGAAAGTATTCTTGGAAAGCGCCTATTATAATGAGGAGAATACCCAAATTCCAAACCACATCCATGATATTTTTAAAAATGGGCTTCCAGCTGATTTTCGATTAATTGGAGCGACTACAAGAACCCCAAGTGAAATTCCTCCGGCCATTCGGTCCAGATGTATGGAGGTATTTTTCCGGGAGCTGGCTGAAGAGGAAATCGCTGATGTCGGCAGAAGAGCAGCAGAAAAAGTTAATCTGGCCATTAGTGAAAATGGATTAATGATTCTTGCTTCTTACGCACGGAACGGCCGTGAAGTAGTCAATATGATCCAAATTGCAGCAGGGCTTGCCATTACAGAAGATCGAAATTACATAAAAGATGAAGACATCGAATGGGTCATTCAATCGAGTCAGCTAACACCAAGAATGGAAAGAAAAATAAACACCCGTTCTGAAGTGGGATTAGTGAATGGTCTAGCTGTATATGGCCCAAACTCAGGCGCCCTTCTTGAAATTGAGGTTACCATTATTCCAGCTAAAGATAAGGGCAGTATAAATATTACAGGTATTGTTGAAGAGGAAAGTATTGGCGGACAAGGAAAATCCATTCGCAGAAAAAGTATGGCAAGAGGATCCGTTGAAAATGTAATAACCGTTCTTCGCTCGATGGGAGTTCCAGCAAGCGACTATGATATCCATGTTAATTTTCCAGGCGGTGTTCCAATAGATGGCCCATCCGCAGGTATTGCGATGGCTACCGGGATTTATTCAGCCATTTACAAGTATCCTATTGACCATACAGTTGCCATGACAGGAGAAATAAGTATTCATGGGCATGTTAAACCAGTTGGCGGTGTTTATCCGAAGGTAAAGGCAGCGAAAAAGGCTGGGGCCCAAACCGTTATTATTCCAAAAGAAAATATGCAATCCATACTAAAAGAAATAACCGGAATCAAAATTGTTCCAGTAAGCCATTTGAATGAAGTTTTTGAAATAGCCTTATTGAAGAACTTTCACCTGGAACAATCCATCACTGCTTCAATCGAATTGGCAAAAAAAGAAAGCATCTAGATGGTCAACTTCGGCTAATTGTTCCCAGCATGAAAGCCGAAGTTTTCTTTATGTCGAGAAGACGGATATAGGTTGACGCGTCCATCCAGCTCCGTTGGACGGACACTTTGGTCCAAGTTGACGCATGAAATGTCCATCCAGCCCCGCTGAACGGACACTTTGACCCAAGCTGACGTGTGAAAAGTCCATCCAACCCTGTTGGACGGACACTTTGACCCAAGCTGAATCGTGAAAAGTCCATCCAACC
>NZ_JBALNX010000014.1:0-24283 GCF_036962035.1 Bacillus sp. JJ1773 | reverse complement strand
AGCCCCGCTGGACGGACACTTTGATCCAAGCTGACGTGTGAAAAGTCCATCCAGCCCCGTTGGAAGGATACTTTGATCCAATTTGACGCATGAAAAGTCCATCCAGCCCCGCTGGACGGACACTTTGACCCAAGCTGAGTCATGAAAAGTCCATCCACCCCCGTTGGACGGAAACTTTTATCCAAGATGACGCATGAAAAGTCCATCCAGCTCCGTTGGACGGACTCTTTGACCTAAACTGAGTCATGAAATGTCCATCCGAGATTTCTATGAACAGCGCTAGCGCTTTTCAAATTAGACACTTACACATAAATAAGTTAGAATTGTACAAAGAAAATATTAGCAATTTAAGGCTAATGAAGATATGTATTTTGGAGGTGCTTCCTAGGTTATGGCGAAAAAGAAAGAAATTATCGTCCCCCTCCTGCCGCTAAGGGGTCTGCTTGTTTATCCTACGATGGTCCTGCACTTAGATGTTGGCCGTGAAAAGTCGGTGCAAGCCCTTGAAAAAGCGATGGTAGATGATCATTTAATTTTCTTGTCTACGCAAAAAGAAATATCGATAGATGAACCCGCTGAAGAGGATTTATACCAAATTGGAACATTAACACGTGTCAAGCAAATGCTTAAACTTCCTAATGGGACAATCCGGGTTTTAGTAGAAGGGTTAAAAAGGGCGCAAATTCTTGAATTTAAGGATGACCCTAACCACTACGCAGTCAAAATAGAAGTATTCGAAGAGGAAACGACAAAGGATACAGAAGATCAAGCTTTAATGAGGACTATGCTGGATTACTTTGAACAATACATAAAGGTATCGAAAAAAGTATCGGCAGAAACGTATTCTGCTGTTTCAGATATTGAAGAGCCTGGGCGCATGGCGGATATCATTGCATCCCATTTACCTTTAAAGCTAAAGGAAAAGCAGGACATATTAGAAACCTTTGATGTCAAAGACCGGATGAATCAAGTTATTGAAATCATTCATAATGAAAAAGAAGTATTAAATTTAGAAAAGAAAATTGGGCAGCGAGTAAAGAAATCAATGGAACGCACACAGAAGGAATATTATTTGCGCGAACAAATGAAGGCTATCCAGAAAGAGCTTGGAGATAAAGAAGGAAAGACAGGCGAGGTTGCCGACCTTACTGAAAAAATTGAAAAAGCCGGCATGCCAGAGCATGTTCAAGCAACCGCATTAAAGGAACTTGATCGTTATGAAAAAATCCCTTCAAGTTCTGCGGAAAGCGGCGTTATTCGAAATTACATTGAATGGCTGATTTCGTTGCCATGGAGCAAGGCAACAGACGATGATTTAGATATTCATAAAGCAGAACGCATTTTAAATAATGACCATTACGGTCTTGAAAAGGTGAAAGAACGTGTTCTGGAATACTTAGCTGTTCAAAAGCTGACGAATTCATTAAAAGGGCCAATTCTTTGTCTGGCAGGACCCCCTGGAGTAGGAAAAACAAGCCTGGCACGTTCCATTGCTACATCACTCAACCGAAATTTTGTCCGAGTTTCACTAGGCGGTGTTCGCGATGAATCTGAAATTCGGGGCCATCGAAGAACGTACGTAGGTGCTATGCCAGGCCGTATTATTCAAGGAATGAAGAAAGCCGGGACAATTAATCCAGTATTTTTACTTGATGAAATTGATAAGATGTCAAGTGACTTCCGGGGAGATCCGTCTTCAGCTATGCTTGAAGTTTTAGACCCTGAACAAAACCAAAATTTTAGTGACCATTACATTGAGGAAACATACGATCTTTCAAAAGTCATGTTTATCGCAACAGCGAATAATTTAGCGACTATACCTGGGCCGCTTAGAGACCGGATGGAGATTATTACAATTGCTGGCTATACAGAGCTAGAGAAAAATCATATTGCAAAAGATCATCTTTTACCGAAACAAATAAAGGAGCATGGTCTTACAAAATCTCAGCTTCAAATCCGCGAGGACGGAATTCAAAAGGTCGTTCGCTATTACACAAGAGAAGCGGGTGTACGTGGACTTGAAAGACAGCTGGCAACGATATGCCGGAAAACAGCGAAGATTATTGTCTCAGGTGAAAAGAAAAAGGTTATTATTTCCGAAAAAAATGTGGAAGACTTCCTAGGAAAGCCGATTTTTCGCTATGGGCAAGCTGAGCTTGAGGATCAAGTGGGTGTGGCAACAGGACTTGCTTATACAACGGTTGGCGGGGATACACTGCAAATTGAAGTGTCTCTTTCTCCAGGTAAAGGTAAGCTTGTCCTCACAGGTAAGCTTGGGGATGTCATGAAGGAGTCGGCTCAAGCGGCATTTAGCTATGTTCGTTCCAAAGCAAGTGAGTTAGGGATTGAAAAGGACTTCCATGAAAAGTATGATATTCACATTCACGTTCCAGAGGGAGCCGTCCCTAAGGATGGTCCATCTGCAGGTATTACGATTACAACTGCATTAGTGTCTGCACTTTCTGGTAAGCGAATCCGCAAAGAAATAGGCATGACTGGGGAGATTACATTGCGTGGGCGTGTCCTGCCAATTGGCGGCGTTAAAGAAAAAACACTTAGTGCTCATCGAGCGGGTCTAACGAAAATTATTCTTCCAAAGGACAATGAAAAGGATATTGATGATATACCTGAGAGTGTCCGAGACGAGTTGGAATTTGTTCTAGTCTCCCATGTAGATGAAGTGCTAATGCATGCATTGACTGGGGGTGCAGAAGCATGAAGGTAAATTCAGCAGATATCGTTATTAGTGCGGTAAAGCCTGACCAATATCCGGATGAGGCTTTACCCGAGTTTGCTTTAGCAGGCAGGTCCAATGTTGGGAAATCTTCGTTTATTAACAAAATGTTAAATCGAAAAGCGTTGGCTAGAACCTCATCAAAGCCTGGGAAAACACAAACATTAAATTTTTTCCTGATTAATGAGATGTTACATTTTGTCGATGTACCTGGTTATGGCTACGCTAAAGTTTCTAAAAAAGAACGTGAAGCCTGGGGCAAAATGATTGAAACTTATTTAACATCAAGAGAGCAGCTAAAAGCTGTCGTGCAAATAGTTGATTTGCGTCATCCCCCAAGTCAGGATGATATCATGATGTATAATTTCCTAAAGCATTACGAAATCCCATGTGTCATTATCGCTACAAAGGCCGATAAAGTTCCGAAATCGAAATGGCAAAAGCATATAAAAATAACGAAAGAAACACTGGACCTCGATCCGAATGATCCTTTAATCCTCTTTTCGTCCGAAACGGGACAAGGGAAGGATGAAGCGTGGTCTGTGCTTCTAAGCTATATATAAGCTTCAATCCCGATGCAGAAATGCACCGGGATTTTTTTTGTTTTGCTATAAGAATGAAATATATCAATCTTTATTATAGTAATAGAGAAATTGCCGGTATAAAAGTATTAATTTTTTAGTCTGCTAGAAGCAATCACGAAAACATTTAGCAGAAAATATGAATCTTAAAAGAACTCTTATCATATGTTTAGGTAATTAGAAAAAATTTGAGAGAAGAAGAAAGGGGACTTTCTAATAGTGAAGCATTTTGGAAAGGGATTACTTTTATTCATTTCTATTATTGTTCTTGCTGCCTGTGGGTCAAAGGAAGCAGCGAATGAGGGCTTTAAGCTTGTCGAGAAAGGAAAGTTTATTTATGCATCATCAGGTGAATTTAATCCCTTTAGTGTGACGAATGCGGATGGAACGATGAGCGGTTTTGACATTGAGGTAGGAGAAGCAGTAGCAAAAGAACTTGGGTTAGAGCCTGTACAGAAAAAGTTTAAGTTCGGAGGCATCGTTGAAGGGGTTAAATCTGGCCGATTTGATGCAGCGGTTGCTAGTCATACAATCACGGAAGAGCGGTTAGAAGCCGTAAATTTCTCGATTCCATACTACTATTCTGGACCGCAAATCTATGTCCGTCCTGATAGTACAGTTGAAACAATTGATGATTTAAAAGGATTAGAAATTGCTGTAGCTAAAGGTACTACTTATGCAGATGTCGCACAGCCTGTAACAGATAATATTAAATTTTACGATAGCGATGTCGTGGCGCTTGAAGCATTAAGTAAAGGGAAGCATGATGCAGTCATCACTGATTTTATTACGGGCAAAGAGGCAATTGGTGCTGGAATGAATATTGTTGGAAAAGAATTGCTAGGAAAAAGTGAACAAGCAATAGCTGTTGCGAAAGAAAACGAGGAGCTTCTGAAAAAAATTAATGAAGCGCTGGAAAAATTACATGAGAACGGAACATTGACGGAAATCAGTAAAAAGTACATCGGTGAAGATATTACGAAAGACCCTGAGAAGGAATAAGCAAATAGAGGATGACTTAGTCATCCTCTATTTATTAATAAAAGTAAAGGAGGAAAGCCTATGGATTTATACACAAAATTCATGGCCACATACCCGATTTTCTTAAAAGGAATGGTACTTACCTTCCAACTCACGATTATTTCCATTTTTATCGCTATATTTATCGGCCTCTTTTTTGCCTTTTTAAAGATTTCAAAGGTGAAGGTATTAGGATTAGTGGCGGATGCTTATATTTTTCTCGTACGGGGAACGCCGCTCGTTGTGCAAATCTTTATTTTTTACTTTGGTTTAACCTCAATCAATATGCCAGACTTCTGGGCTGTTGTTCTTGGACTAGCCTTTCATAACGGTGCTTATATTGCTGAAATTTTCCGAGGGGCGATCCAGTCAGTCGATCATGGACAAATGGAGGCAGGACGTTCTCTTGGTATGACAGTTTCTTTAGCGATGAGGAGGATTATTCTTCCACAAGCCATTCGCAGGGCACTTCCGCCCCTAGGAAATCAATTTATTATTGCCTTAAAGGATTCCTCACTTGCATCTTTTATTGGAATGTACGAGCTGTTTAATGTAGCTACTACTCAAGGCTCAATTAAATATGACTATATGAGCTATTTGCTCATTGTAGCTGTTTACTATTTAGTATTAGTCCTATTCTTCTCCATTATTGTCAGGTTAATCGAAAAAAGAATGGCTAGCAGCGATTAAGAAAGGAGTTATAATATGAGCGGTACAGTCATGATAAAAGTTGACATGCTAAATAAATCATTTGGAGATTTGCACGTATTAAAAGATATTAATATGACGGTTAAGCAAAGTGAAGTGGTTTGTTTAATAGGCGCAAGCGGCTCAGGGAAAAGCACACTACTTCGATGCATCAATTTTTTGGAATTTAAGGATAGTGGGTTAATCGTAATTAACGGCGAACAAATTGAAAAAGAAACACATGATCTCAATAAGGTTCGATCACGAGTTGGGATGGTATTTCAGCATTTTAATTTATTCCCACATAAAACGGTACTCGAAAACGTTATTGAGGCTCCCATTTATGTAAAAAAGCTATCTAAAGAGCAAGCTACAGCCGAAGGAAAAGCATTATTGAAAAAAGTAGGTCTTTCAGATAAGGAAAATGTGTACCCATCCAAGCTGTCTGGCGGACAAAAACAGCGGGTTGCCATAGCAAGGGCATTAGCTATGAAACCTGAAATCATGCTATTTGATGAGCCTACCTCTGCCTTAGATCCCGAGCTTGTTGGCGAGGTACTTGCCACAATGAAGGAGCTGGCTGAAGAGGGAATGACAATGGTTGTCGTTACACACGAAATGGGCTTTGCCAGAGAGGTTGCTGATTGGGTCGTCTATATGCATGAAGGCCGTATTGTCGAAGTTGGACATCCGAAGGAATTATTCTCTCATCCAAAGGAAACCCGTACAAAACACTTCTTAGATTCGGTATTATAAACACGGAGGACAGGGAATAATAACCTTGTCCTCTATTTCTTTTTAAAAAACAGAAAGTAAATACCCGCAAGAATAAAGATGGCTGGCCAAAACTTCCAGGCGGTTGAAACTCCGTTTTCCAATAAACCAAACCATAGAATAATCCGGTCGTAAAATAGGAGCAAGGAAGCAAGAACTAAAAATAAAATTCCTTGAAATAAACCGGTTCTTGTTTTTTGGTGCTGAAGTAAAAAGCCTAAAGCAATAATTAAAATGAATGTTCCGATATGATCCGGCCAAATTTCAAGACGATTCACGACATGGAAATGCAAGCCGAACCCCGTCAGGATGACACCTGGTAAGATGGAATGATAATCCTTCGCTCCATAGCCTTGAAATAAAAATGCGATCCCAATAATGATTAAAAGGCTAGGCCATGTAAAAAAAGGCTGAAAAAGAGTGATATTTGATTGTTGAAGAAAGAAGTATGCTCCAAAGCCAATTAGGATAATACCAGGAAAAATTCTCTGATTTTTCATATTTACACCCTTCCAATAAGGTTCACTTGAATCTATATCCAATTTTTGATAATGTACATAAGGGAGTATTTTGTCGAAAAAACATATAAACATAATTTGTGCACGATCCAATTCAATGAATATTTTACCATAGGAGTTCAAGATCTGTTCACATTTTCGCATAAATATGAAGGAAATAAGTGCTACAATTAGAATAGTATTGTGCAATTAATTTGGGGGTGTCAATTTAAATGCATATAGTAGTTGTTGGTCTAAATTATAAAACGGCCCCTGTTGAAATTCGGGAAAGATTGACGTTTAACCCTTCTCAATTACCAGATGCTATGAAAACGTTAAAGGATAAAAAAAGCATCCTTGAGAATGTGATTGTGTCTACTTGTAATCGGACTGAAATCTACGCGGTTGTTGATCAGATTCATACAGGCCGTTACTATATTAAAGAATTTTTATCAGAGTGGTTTAAGATAGAAAAAGAAGAATTTTCTCCTTATTTGTTTATTTATGAGCAGGAAGGGGCTATCGAACATTTATTCAATGTCTCCTGCGGGCTGAATTCCATGATTCTTGGAGAGACCCAAATTTTAGGACAGGTTCGGACAAGCTTTCTGCAGGCACAGGATGATAATACGATTGGAACTGTGTTTAATCAATTATTTAAACAAGCTGTTACGTTAGCTAAACGGGCTCATTCTGAAACAGAAATCGGAGCCAATGCCGTTTCAGTTAGCTATGCTGCTGTAGAGTTGGCAAAAAAGATATTTGGTTCTTTAGAGAATAAGCATGTGCTTATTTTGGGCGCCGGTAAAATGGGCGAGCTTGCTATCCAAAATCTGCATGCAAACGGTGCAAGCAAGGTAACCGTCATCAATCGTACATTTGAAAAAGCACAGGATTTAGCTGTTCGTTATGCAGGCAATGCGAAAACTCTTCAAGAGCTCCAATGCTCTTTAATTGAAGCGGACATTCTTATTAGTTCTACTGGAGCAAAGGGATTCGTTGTCACGAAGGAAATGATGACAGCTGTTGAAAAATTGCGAAAAGGAAAACCATTATTCATGGTAGACATCGCTGTGCCCCGTGATTTGGACCCTGCCCTCGCTGAATTAGATACTGTCTTCTTATATGATATAGATGACCTTGAAGGAATTGTTGAAGCAAATCTGCAGGAACGTAAGAAGGCAGCAGAAACCATTCAGCTCATGATTGAGCAGGAAATTATTGAATTTAAACAATGGCTGAATTTGCTTGGTGTCGTTCCCGTTATCTCTGCTTTAAGGGAAAAGGCATTAGCGATTCAGGCTGAAACAATGGAAAGTATTGAAAGAAAGATGCCTAATTTAAGTGATCGTGACAAAAAGGTACTGAATAAACATACAAAGAGTATTATTAATCAGCTGTTAAAGGATCCTATTTTACAGGCGAAGGAATTGGCCGGAGGTAAGGATGCTGAAAAGGCATTAGATTTATTTATGAAAATTTTCAATATAGAAGAACTTGTTTCTGAGCGGAAAATGACACAAACAGCCGAATCACAAAACTCTATCGCTCATATGTCACAGGCTTCCTTTCAATCGTAGGAGTACTTGAGTATGATCGATATTTATATGACACGGCTGCATGAAGCTACTGTCGTTCTGTATGCCTTGAGTGTCTTATTATACTTTATTGATTTCTTACATCATAACCGGAAGGCAAACCGTATTGCCTTCTGGTTACTTGCATTTGTATGGCTTTTGCAAACGGTCTTTCTCTTTTTGTATATGATGAAAACAGGCAGATTTCCCGTACTGACGATTTTTGAAGGATTATATTTTTATGCCTGGGTGCTCATTACTTTGTCATTAGCATTAAACCGTTTTCTTAGGGTAGACTTTATTGTCTTTTTTACAAATGTAATTGGATTTATCATTATGGCCATTCACACTTTTGCCCCTATTCAGTATGAATCAAATGTGATGGCTCAAAAGCTCATTTCTGAATTACTATTTATACACATTACTGTTGCGATTTTGTCATATGGGGCATTTTCCTTGTCTTTTGTATTTTCCGTATTATATTTAATTCAGTATGATCTGTTGAAAAGAAAGAAATGGGGCCCAAGGCTATTAAGGGTTGCAGATTTATCGAAGCTGGACAAAACCTCATATGTATTAAATGTAATTGGAGTTCCCATGTTGATGATAAGCTTAATCCTGGGTATTCAGTGGGCCTATATTAAGGTACCAGATATGATTTGGTACGATTCTAAAGTGGTCGGTTCTTTTGTGGTTATCGCTGCATACAGTATTTATCTTTATTTAAAAGTAGGCAAAGGGCTTGCCGGGAAGCAATTAGCATTATGGAATATTGCATCCTTTCTAATTGTCTTAATTAACTTCTTTCTATTCGGTTCATTATCATCTTTCCATTTCTGGTATTCGTAAATTAGGAGGCTGTCATGAGAAAAATTATCGTAGGTTCTCGCAGAAGTAAACTTGCATTAACACAAACAAATTGGGTAATCGATCAATTGAAGGCGATTGATCCAACCTTTGATTTCGAAGTGAAGGAAATTGTTACAAAAGGCGATCGCATTTTAGATGTGACGCTTTCAAAGGTCGGCGGTAAGGGCTTGTTTGTGAAAGAAATCGAGCAGGCTATGCTGGATAAAGAAATTGATATGGCTGTCCACAGTATGAAGGATATGCCGGCAGTTCTGCCTGAAGGGTTAATAATCGGCAGTATTCCTGAAAGAGAAGATCATCGGGATGCGCTTATTTCAAAAGACCATGTTCGTTTATCAGATCTTAAACCAGGGGCTGTAATTGGAACGAGCAGTTTACGCAGAGGGGCACAGCTGCTTGCGCGCCGTCCGGATTTAGAAATTAAATGGATTAGAGGAAATATTGATACGAGACTTGCCAAGCTAGAAACAGATGAATACGATGCGATTATTCTCGCTGCCGCGGGTTTAAAGAGACTAGGTTGGGCAAGTGATGTCGTGACAGAATTGTTAGACCCAGATATTTGTTTGCCTGCTATTGGGCAAGGGGCACTTTCTATCGAATGCCGCAGTGATGATGAAGAACTTCGCGGTTTATTAGATAAATTTACATGCAAGAAAACAGATGCAACCGTTCGAGCAGAGAGAGCATTCCTTCACAAAATGGAGGGAGGCTGCCAGGTGCCAATCGCTGGCTTTGCAGAGCTTACTGGAGAAGAAATTGTGCTAACCTGCCTAGTCGGCTCTCCTGATGGAAAAGTGATCTACTCAGAACAAGTGAAAGGCTTAGACCCTGAGGAGGTCGGAGTTGAAGCGGCTAATCTCTTAATTAATCAGGGAGCTAAAGATTTAATCGATCAGGTGAAAGAGGAGCTGGATCGCGAATGACCGGTGGAGGCGAGGGCATAGCCCTTCCTCTTAAGGGAATGTCGGTTCTCGTTCCTAGAGGGAAGGAGCAGGCGAAAACCTTTTCAAGTTTAGTTAAAGGTTATGGAGGAATTCCTGTTGAAATCCCTCTTATCGCCTTTAAGCCTGTAGATATTTCTGATGAGATTATGAAGATTCTTCATCAGTTACATACGTATGATTGGATTGTTTTTACGAGCAATGTCACGGTTGAGACCTTTCTTTCTTTTATCGACTCTCCTGAAAAAATGAAGTTGCCCAAAATCGCAGCCATTGGAAAAAAAACAGAAGCCTACCTGCTGCACGCGGGAATAAAGGTGGATTTTATCCCAAGGGAGTATGTTGCGGAAGGGTTTGTTAAGGATTTCTTGCCGCTTGTGAAGGCGGGGATGAACATTTTAATCCCTAAAGGGAAACTTGCTAGAAATATTATTTATACGGCCTTAACGGAAAAGGGCGCAAATGTTGACGAGATTATCATGTATGACACTTTCTTTCCTGATGAAAGCAGAGTGAAAATAGTAGAGGCATTTTCGGAAGGAATAATAGATATCCTTGCCTTTACAAGTCCCTCAACTGTTGATCATTTTATGAGAGTGATGAAGGAAAGCCAGCTTTTTCATCGGCTAGAAAATAGTATAATTAGCTGTATTGGCCCGATTACAAAGGATAGAATTATATCATACGGACTAAATGTCCACTGTGAGCCGGCAATCTATACAACTGATCATATGCTAGAAAGTATTATTGAATATTTAAATATGAAAAAGTAATTTTTCAAAAATAGGAGTGAGCCTAATGGATATCCAATTTACGAGACATAGAAGACTTCGCCAAAGTCCAAACATGAGAGCTTTAGTCCGTGAAAACCATTTAAGTACTGATGATTTAATTTATCCGATTTTTGTTGCTGAAGGACAGGATATTAAAAGAGAAATTTCCTCTATGCCTGGAATTTATAATTTATCATTAGATCATCTTGAAGAAGAAATGAATGAGGTTGTATCATTAGGAATTAAATCCGTCCTCCTTTTCGGGATTCCCATTGAAAAAGATGAATGCGGCAACCAAGCGTATCATGATCATGGGATTGTTCAAGAAGCCACTAGATTTATTAAGGATAAGTTCCCGGATGTCATTGTTATTGCCGATACTTGTCTTTGTGAGTACACAAGCCATGGGCATTGCGGTGTGATTGAGAATGGACAAGTATTAAATGATCCTTCACTTGACCTATTAGTACAAACGGCTGTCAGTCAGGCAAAAGCAGGTGCCGATATAATTGCTCCATCTAATATGATGGATGGATTTGTCGCTGCAATTCGTGCAGGCTTGGATGAAGCTGGCTTTGAAAATATACCTATTATGTCTTATGCCGTTAAATATGCTTCAGCCTTCTATGGTCCGTTCCGTGATGCAGCTGACAGTACACCTCAGTTTGGCGATCGTAAAGCTTACCAAATGGATCCGGCAAACCGTATGGAAGCTTTACGTGAAGCAGAATCTGATTTAATGGAAGGCGCTGATTTCATCATTGTGAAGCCTGGAATGCCGTATCTCGATATCGTCCGAGATGTGAAAAATAATATTAATCTTCCACTCGTTATTTATAATGTGAGCGGGGAATATTCCATGGTGAAAGCAGCCTCACAAAATGGCTGGATTGATGAAGAGCGAATTGTCATGGAAATGCTAGTTGGAATGAAGCGTGCCGGCTGTGATTTAATTATTACGTATCACGCTAAAGACGCGGCTAGATGGCTGCGGAACCAGTAGTTGTAAAACCTGATGAGCTGGCTTAATAAAGCCCTTCAGTGCAGGAAAAAGGTCAGAAGGGCGTTAAGAGGGCTTTTAAACGCCATTTAGTGCAGGAAAACAGGTCAGAAGGGCGTTAAGAGGGCTTTAAAACGCCATTTAGTGCAGGAAAACAGTTCAGATGGTAGTTAAAGGGGCTTTATAACCCCCTTCAGTGCCAGAAAACAGATCTGAAGGTAGTTAAAGAGGCTTTATAACGCCCTTCAGTGCCAGAAAACAGATCTGAAGGTAGTTAAAGAGGCTTTATAACGCCATTCTGCATTGAAAAATAGTTCAGAAGGTAATTAAAGGGACTTTAAAACACCCTTCAGCCTTAAAAATTATACTTAAACCGTCTTTAGAAAAACATTAAAACGAGAAGAGGGATTAAATGCGCTCTTACGAAAAATCTATTCAGGCTTTTAAAGAAGCAAGCAGATTGATGCCTGGTGGGGTTAACTCACCTGTGCGTGCCTTCAAATCAGTTAAAATGGATCCGATTTTCATGGAAAGAGGAAAGGGTTCCAAAATTTATGATATCGATGGCAATGAATATATTGACTATGTTTTATCATGGGGGCCTTTAATTCTAGGGCATTCGAATGATCGTGTTGTTGAGGCAATAAAGAAGGTAGCTGAAATGGGAACTAGCTTCGGTGCACCAACCGTTCAAGAAAATGATCTGGCCAAGCTTGTTCAGGAGAGAGTACCTTCTATTGAAGTCGTACGTATGGTCTCCTCTGGTACAGAAGCAACAATGAGTGCTTTAAGGCTCGCACGAGGCTATACGGGGCGAAACAAAATTTTGAAATTTGAAGGCTGCTATCACGGACATGGCGATTCCTTGCTTATTAAAGCAGGATCTGGAGTCGCTACACTTGGACTTCCAGATAGCCCAGGTGTACCAGAAGGTGTGGCTAAAAATACGATTACTGTTCCTTATAACGATTTAGAAAGTGTTAAATACGCTTTTGAACAATTTGGAGAAGATATTGCCTGTATTATCGCCGAGCCTGTAGCTGGAAACATGGGAGTTGTTCCGCCTCTTCCTGGCTTCCTAGAGGGTTTAAGAGAAATTACATCTCAATATGGCGCACTTTTAATCTTTGACGAGGTTATGACAGGCTTCCGTGTTGATTACAATTGTGCTCAAGGCTATTTCAATGTTACTCCAGATATCACTTGTCTAGGCAAAGTAATCGGCGGGGGACTTCCTGTTGGCGCATATGGCGGAAAGGCTGAAATTATGGAGCAAATTGCACCAAGCGGTCCTATTTATCAGGCAGGAACCTTGTCTGGAAATCCATTAGCCATGACGGCTGGCTATGAAACATTGAGTCAGCTTACTCCAGATTCATATAAAGAATTCCAGCGTAAAGGGGATTTATTAGAAGCTGGTATAAAAGCTGCAGCAGAAAAATATGAAATCCCTCATACTTTCAATCGTGCTGGCTCGATGATTGGTTTCTTCTTTACAAATGAAGATGTCATTAACTACGATAAAGCCAAATCCTCGAACCTGGATTATTTTGCATCCTATTATCGGGAAATGGCTAATCAAGGAGTATTCCTTCCTCCTTCCCAATTTGAAGGTCTATTCTTATCCACTGAACATAGTGATGAAGATATCGAAAAAACACTCCAAGCAGCAGAAATTGCATTTTCAAAGCTCAAAGGATAAAGTGAAACTTCAATCAGTGGGGGCATTTTCCCACTGATTGTTAGTTGCGGCCTACAGGATGTGGGTCACACAGACGTTGCCACAGGACGTGGCGTTCTTAGTTTGTATTCCAATAATCGGGCTTTTACGGGCAGTTGCTCCGTTAACACTTAATATAAGGACTAATATTGTAATAATGGGGGCTTACTGCCCGTTAATCTGCGATAATTTTACTTACTACACTCATCTTTATAGATGGGTGTTTTTTTTTGTAAATTTTTTGCCGAGCTGTGTTATTTTCAATCATAAAAAAATTATCATTCTCATAAAGTGTAAATGACATAGTGATTAAACGTGAAGGGTATGAAAGGAGGAGTCGCTTTGTCTCAAGGAAACCCATCGTCTTTACGATTTTCTTTAGAGGAATCTGTATGGTTTCAAAAAGGACAGGAAGTATCTGAATTAATTTCAATTTCACTTGATCCCGATATTCTTATTCAAGAAAATGATCAATATGTAACGATTCAAGGAGCACTCGAGTTATCAGGTGAATATAAACGGTACGAGACAGCAGAAATAGAATATGAGGATACCTTTACAGCTCCGAAATTTATTCAAGTAGTAGAAGAAAGAGATGAAGGAGTATGTGAATTCACTCACTTCTTCCCAGTAGACATAACGATACCAAGAAATAGAATTGAAAGTGTTCATAATATTGATGTATTAGTCGAATCTTTTGATTATGTTTTTCCTGAAAGAAGCTGTATGAAGTTAACAGCGAATTTGACGATCTCAGGTTTGTACGGGGAACAGCAGCATGCTCCCCAAAGAACAGACGTTGAGGATAAGGAGCCTGCTTATCATATAGAAGTAGCAACGCCTGAATTAAACTGGGATATAGAGGATGAAACAGTTGAGGATAGAGAGCCTTTCACAGAAAAGGAAGACAAAACGATCTTTGTTCCATTTGAGGCTGAAGCGAAAAAACAGCCTGAAGTGGCAGTAAGGAATGAGAAAGTTCAGTTAGAGGCTGTTGAGGAAAAGATTGAAATACTGCCGGAGGTCTCATTTTCGGCACAAAGAGGTGAACAAAAACCTCCTTCCGCTGAAGAAATCTATTCAATGCCGAATTTGGAAGAAAGTACTCTTCAGGTAGTCGAAATAGAAATTGATCAGGAATCCAGCAGTGACGAATCTTCTGATCATTTAGCCAAAAAAGCTGCTGCCGAAAAAGAAGTAGCAGATAAAAAGAAGAAAAAGCCAACGAAAAAGAAAAGCATGTCTTTAACTGAATTTTTTGCTCGGAAGTCAGAGGACGATGTTGCTAGGCTAAAGGTGTGTATCGTTCAGCTAGGTGATACGATCGATATCATTGCCGAAAGATATGAAATTCCTGTTCAACGGTTACTCAGTGTGAATCATTTGGAAATTAGTCAGGATATATATGAGGGGCAGGTCCTTTATATCCCAGTTGCTGTTGCCCACAAATAATTTCTAAATAATAGGCTGGGCAGGTAACTATTCACCTGCTCAGTTTTTCTATTTGTCTAGCTCAAGCACTTTGGCGTATACGCTTTTTTATAAAGGCAGGTGATTCTTATGAAAGAGAAGAATCGATTACAGAACGTATATCCGATATTAAAACATTATGCAATTGAACCGCATTTTGTCGAAGAAATGGGTAGGATTCAAAAAATCTATTCAAATAAAGGTGTGTTTGCCTTAAAAAAAATTGACCCTAGAGATGGGGGAGATTTTGTCAAGCACATCCAAAATCTATATCAAAAGGGCTATAATCGAATCGTGCCTGTCTTTCCAACATTAGATGGAAGGTATGCTGTATTACATGAAAATGAACTTTACTACCTCATGCCCTGGATGATGAATGAAGCAAAAGAATTAAGCCATGAACGCAACCATCAGCTCTTTCGTGAACTTGCAAGACTTCATACTTTATCAGCATCTGAATTAAAGATTAGTAAAGAAGACAGAACCGAACATTTTGAAAAAACACTATTAGAAAGGGAAAAGGAACAGGAGTTTTTGGAAGGATTTATGGAAGCTTGTGAACAAAGAGACTATTTGTCCCCCTTTGAATTAATGTTTGTTCTTTCCTATAACGAAATGCAACAGGCTTTAGATTTTTCTATTAAAAAGCTTAAAGAGTGGCATGAAAAAACGAAGGATCATGATAAGGCCCGAATTGTAACCGTTCATGGGAAAATCTCAGCAGACCATTTTTTATATGATGACAAAGGCTATGGTTATTTCACAAACTTTGAACGTGCTAAGCAAGGTTCCCCCCTACATGACCTGCTGCCCTATTTGTCACGAACGTTGAAAACCTATCCAAAGAGATCAGAGGAATGTATTGAGTGGATTTATACGTATTTGAAATACTTCCCTTTAAAAGAGGATGAATTGCTACTGTTTCAAAGCTATTTTGCCCATCCAGGTGCGGTTATTCGTGCAGCCGAGAAATATTACAAAAATCCTTATAGCCATCATGAACGAAAGATTCTTCTGCACTATCAAAGACAATACTGGCAGATTAAAAATACAGAATATGTATTGATGAGGATGGAAGAGATCGAGAGACAAAAACAGGAGGCAAAAGCGCAGGCAGAGGCAGCAGCAGCAGCAAAACAAGAAGGAGCCCAAAATTAAATAGATTTTGGGCCCTATAATAGCTCAAGGCGTAGAGCGACAGCAATTAAAATTAAGACAGCAAGGAAAAGCACGTCAAAGGTAGTTGGAAAAATAATGACTCGTATTCCTTGAAAGCAGCAAAATGGAATAATAAACTGGGAGCAAGCCCCTCTAATTGTTTTTAACCACGGCGGCAGTGTATAAGGATTATACTTTCTTCTCATTTACATGCCCCTTTCCAACTTTTCTCATTTCATATTATGTGTCATCCCCAATGATCGTGCTTTAAATTTGGAACAATCTGAACCGCTCAAATGAAAAATTGATCATGCTTTAAGGCACCAATGGTGTCCATTTGTATAATATATTGATAAAAAGGGAATAATGATTGACGTCAATCCTATTTATTAGGTACTATATTGAATATAATAAATGAACAGCGTGGATAGGGAAGAGTACGATGGCTGATTGCTTTTAGAGAGGAAAACTATTAGCTGAAAGGTTTTCTAAGCAGTTCCGTTGGAAGGTCGCCCTTGAGCTTCTTTCGCGAAAGGATGCAAATTCGAGTAGTGAGAGACGGGAAATCCGTTATCTAGTTAAGAGTCAATCAATTTTTTAGATTGCAGGCGCGTTTCGGTAAGGTCGCCACTGCTTTTCTATTGTTGATTGAAAAAAAGGTGGTACCGCGAAGCAAACTCCATTCGTCCTTTTACGGCGAATGGGGTTTTTTGTTTTTTTAGGATAATTGATGTAATCGAAAGGAATGAATGAGATGGAAACGAAGGAATTAACGATGCCGACCAAATATGACCCTCAATCAATTGAACAGGGACGCTATGAATGGTGGCTAAAGGGGAAATTTTTCGAGGCAAAGGACGATGCGAATAAAGAGCCGTATACGATCGTTATTCCGCCTCCAAACGTTACAGGAAGGCTTCATTTAGGTCACGCATGGGATACGACTCTTCAAGACATTTTGACACGCATGAAGCGAATGCAGGGCTATGATGTTTTATGGCTGCCAGGGATGGACCACGCGGGGATTGCTACTCAGGCAAAAGTAGAGGAAAAGCTTCGCAGTGAAGGAAAAAGCCGTTATGACTTAGGCCGTGAAAAATTTGTAGAAGAAACCTGGAAATGGAAAGAGGAATACGCTAGCCATATCCGCCAGCAATGGTCTAAGCTTGGACTGGGCCTAGATTATTCCCGTGAGCGTTTTACACTTGATGAAGGCTTATCAAAGGCCGTTCGTGAAGTATTTGTCAGCTTATATAATAAAGGGTTAATTTACCGGGGCGAATATATTATCAACTGGGACCCTTCTACCAAAACAGCTTTATCAGATATCGAGGTTATCCATAAGGATGTTCAGGGTGCATTTTACCATATGAGATACCCACTTACTGATGGCACAGGACATATTGAAATTGCAACAACACGTCCTGAAACGATGTTAGGTGATACAGCAGTAGCTGTTCATCCTGAAGATGATCGTTATAAGCACTTAATTGGGAAAACAGTTAAGCTTCCGATTGTTGGACGTGAGATTCCAATTGTTGGCGATGATTATGTTGATATGGAATTTGGTTCAGGAGCAGTAAAAATTACGCCGGCACATGACCCTAATGACTTTGAAATCGGAAATCGCCATAATCTTGAACGAGTTCTTGTTATGAATGAAGACGGCACAATGAATGAAAAAGCCGGAAAGTATAAGGATATGGACCGTTTCGAATGCCGTAAGCAAATTGTTAAAGATCTGCAGGAGCAAGGGGTATTATTCAAAATTGAAGAGCATATGCATTCAGTTGGCCACTCTGAGCGCAGCGGTGCTGTTGTCGAGCCATATTTATCAACTCAATGGTTCGTAAAAATGCAGCCATTAGCAGATAAGGCCGTAGCCCTACAATCAAAGGAAGAAAAAGTAAATTTCGTTCCGGATAGATTTGAAAATACCTATCTGCGCTGGATGGAAAATATTCGCGACTGGTGTATTTCTCGTCAGCTTTGGTGGGGACATCGGATCCCAGCCTGGTACCATAAAGAAACTGGTGAAGTGTATGTAGCACATGAAGCTCCAGAAGATGTTGAAAACTGGGAACAGGATAAAGATGTTTTAGATACATGGTTTAGCTCAGCATTATGGCCATTCTCTACAATGGGCTGGCCAGATACTGAATCAGCGGATTTCAAGCGTTACTACCCAACTGCTTGTCTCGTAACAGGCTATGATATTATTTTCTTCTGGGTTTCTCGGATGATATTCCAAGGGCTTGAATTTACAGAGCAAAGACCGTTTAAAGACGTATTAATCCATGGTCTCGTTCGCGATGCGGAAGGACGCAAAATGAGTAAATCCCTTGGCAACGGTGTAGACCCAATGGATGTAATTGATAAGTATGGAGCTGATTCTCTACGTTATTTCTTATCAACAGGAAGCTCTCCAGGCCATGATTTACGTTTCGGTATGGAAAAGGTTGAAGCAACATGGAATTTTGCGAACAAGATTTGGAACGCATCCCGTTTTGCTTTAATGAATATGGATGGATTAACATACGAAGAAATTGATTTAACGGGAGAAAAATCGGTTGCTGATAAATGGATTTTAACAAGGTTAAATGAAACGATTGAAACGGTGACAAGATTGTCCGACCGTTATGAATTCGGAGAAGTTGGCCGCATACTATACAACTTTATTTGGGATGATTTCTGTGACTGGTATATTGAAATGGCGAAGCTTCCGCTATACGGTGAAGACGAAGCAGCTAAGAAAACAACTCGTTCTATATTAGCTTATGTTTTAGATAATACGATGCGTCTATTGCATCCGTTCATGCCGTTTATCACAGAAGAAATTTGGCAAAACCTTCCTCACGCAGGGGAATCCATTACAGTTGCGGAATGGCCAAAAGTAATTGCCGAATTTACAGATCATCAGGCTGCAGGCGAAATGAAGCTCTTAGTAGAAATCATTCGTTCTGTTCGTAACAGCCGTGCAGAAGTAAACACACCGCTAAGCAAAAAAATCAAAATGATTTTAAAGGCTAAAGACGAGACTGTTCTAAAAACTCTTGAAAATAACCGTGGATACATTGAACGCTTCTGTAATCCAGAAGAGCTAACTGTTGCGATTGAAGTAGAAACACCTGAGAAGGCTATGACTTCTATCGTTACAGGTGCAGAAATTATTCTTCCGCTTGAAGGGTTAATCAATATTGAGGAAGAAGTAGCCCGTCTCCAGAAGGAATGGGAGAAGTTTGATAAAGAAGTGGAGCGAGTTCAAAAGAAACTCAGCAATGAAGGCTTTATCAAAAAAGCTCCGGAAAAGGTAATTGAAGAAGAGAAAGCAAAAATGCAGGACTACAGCGAAAAGAGAGCAGCCGTAGAAGCACGCATTAAAGAATTAAAAGGGGAATAAATTTGGTTGAAGGCGAATCCAATTGTTTGGGTTCGTCTTCCTCGTGCTATTTAAGAATTATTATTAGTTGCGGATATATGAGCTGAGGTGGCGGATATACAGGCCAAAGTGGCGGAAATATGTACCAACTAGCGGATATCCCTTCAATCTAGAGATAAATTGATAGAAATAACCAACCTATTTACACATTAAGTGATCTAAATTTTTGAAAACTCACCCAAAAAGTAATAAAACTAGTTATTATTAATAAAAAAGACATACTTAGTGTTTCAGCGTTAGGAGGCAGTAATCATGTTCACAACTTATGAAGAGGCTGTTTCTTGGATTCACTCTAGGCTAAGACTTGGAGTGAAGCCAGGGCTCAAAAGAATGGAATGGATGATGGAAAAACTGGATCACCCAGAGAGAAGGGTGAAATCGGTACATATAGGCGGAACTAACGGCAAAGGGTCAACGGTTACGTATCTGCGCTCAATACTCCAGGATGCTGGTTATGTGGTTGGAACGTTCACTTCACCGTATTTCGAACAATTTAATGAAAGAATATCGCTCAATGGACTGCCGGTTAGCGATGAAGAAATTATTAGATTGGCTAATGATATCTATCCTCTTTCCCTTGAGTTAGAGGAAACAGAGCTCGGCGGTCCAACCGAATTTGAAATTATTACTGCTATGGCTTTTCAATATTTTGGACGAGTAAATCCGGTAGATATTGTGCTTTTTGAAGTTGGCCTTGGCGGCAGATTTGATTCTACCAACATTATTTTACCGATACTTTCCATTATCACAAATATAGGTCTTGACCATACCGGCATACTCGGAGACACACATGCGGAGATTGCTTTTGAAAAAGCAGGAATTATTAAACCAGGTGTAAGTGTGATCACAGCTGTTAAGCAGGAGGAAGCTCTAGAAGTAATCCTCGAAAAAGCAGCAGAGATGAAAGCTCCAGTCTATTCACTTGGAAACGAGATTGCCATTAAAGATCACACTTCAACTCAAACTGGAGAAGTATTTACGCAAAAAACGCCGTTTAAGGTATGGGGAAATCTCGAAATATCAATGGCGGGTAAACATCAGACAGAAAATGCTGCATTAGCCGTTATGGCAGCAGAAGTATTAAATAAACTTTATTCCTTTTTAATCGAGGACGAGCATCTTTATAGCGGGTTAAAAAAGGCTTATTGGCCAGGAAGATTCGAAATCATGTCTAAAGACCCTGCTATTGTCATTGATGGAGCTCATAATGAGGAAGGGATCGCTGCATTTACAAATGAGTTGAAAAATCGTTTTAGCGATAAAAAAATAAACCTCATCTTTACAGCCCTTGCCGATAAAAAGCTAGATAAAATGATTGAGAATCTAGATACAATTGCTGACAAAATTACCTTTGTTGAATTTGACTATCCACGGGCGGCTAAAGCAAAGGAGTTATTTGAATTAAGCGGAAATATGAATAAGGACTTTAATCCTGATTGGAAAGAAGCCATTGAAAAAAATATTAGTTCATTGCAGGATAATGAAATTCTTGCTATAACAGGCTCTCTATACTTTTTATCGGAAATGAAGCCTTTTCTAGCAAAAATATTAAAAAATTGATATGTGACATTTTTTTGAAAATTTGATAAGATGTTCTTGTTACTATTTTCCTATAAACCGATAAAGAGGAGGGGTGTAAGTGATAAGTGCTATAAAGAAAAAGGTAATTTGGGGGCTGTGGCTCTTCATTTTCCCACCAAGCTTATGGCTAATCTATCAGTTATACCCGCCTCATATAGCTGGTGACGGAATTGACATTTTCGTTTTTCTAATTCTTGCGTTCTTTGTAGCAGCAACTCCAATGATTATTAACGGATCACCTATTTTTTTAATACAGTGGGTCGCCTGGGCTGTATTTTTAACATTTGGCTTGTTTGTTGAATTGATTATACTTCAGTTAACGATAATAGTTTTATTCATAAGAGTTAAATTAACAAAAGAACAATTTTTTCGGATTCCTTTAAATTCACTTATGTTTATGTTCGTTTCTTTCCTGAGCGGTGCAATTTATTACGTGCTTGGCGGCAGCTCTGGTGTAAGATTGGCGGACATGGATCATTCTTTTTTGCTGATCCCTATTTATCCGATTCTCTATTATGTTTTCAATCATTTCTTTATTTGGATCATTAATTTGGTTCTTTATAATGGGAAACGGGAGACATTTGGAATTGATTTTATTTGGGAAACTGTTACAACAATTATTACTTTCCCGATGGGTTTTGTACTTTTTATTCTATATAAAGAATTGGGACTAGTTGCACTTATTTTTGTCGGAATTCCATTTGCGAGCCTTTCGATTATTTTGAATCTTTATTACTCTAGTAAAAAAATCAATGAATTATTGCACAATGCTACGGAGATCGGCCATCAGCTAGCGGAAAGATTAAATGTAGATGCCGTCCTGGATTTATTTATTCAGAAGCTGACAGAAATGCTGCCTGTCGATTATGCTTACATTCTCGATATTATTGATAATGAAGAATTACATTTAATTCGTCAGGTTGAAAAGGGAGAAAAAAAATTTTCAGCGATTGAGCCGCTTCGGAAGAATGAAGGGATTAGTGGTCTCGTCTGGGAACAAAAAAGCGCAGCGCTTTTCAACTCCCAAAAAGAATGGAAGGGTATTGTGAAAGGCTATATGCCAGAAAAGGTAGAAAGTGTTTTAAGTGTGCCGATTATCCGAAATAGTGAGGTCATTGGAGTTCTCTTTCTTGCATCCTCTACAAAAAGGGCTTATGAAAAATCCCAGCTCATGATTGTCGATATACTATGCTCCCACTTTGCTATAGCACTCGAAAATGCAAGAAATTATGAAAAAACAAAAGCACAAAGTGAACGCTGTGCCTTAACAAAGCTATACAATTATCGTTACTTTGAAAATCTTCTTAGCTTCGAATTCGAAAAGTTGAAAAATCAGGAAAGAGAAGTAATCTCTCTGATTATCCTAGATATTGACCATTTCAAATCGGTAAACGATATGTATGGTCATCAAAGCGGGAATGAAATTCTGTACCAGCTTGCCAATCTTTTAACAGACCTAATTGGGCAAAGAGGTACAATTGCACGTTACGGGGGAGAAGAATTCGTCATCCTTCTTCCAAATGTAGAAAAAAGCAATGCTGTCAAAATAGCTGAACATGTAAGACAAACAATCGCAGACTATATTTTTACCCTCGAACACCATATCGGTAAAAACGAAAAAATCCAGCAAGTCCATATCACCGCCTCCATCGGGGTCGCCGCTGCCCCTCAAGACGCAGACGAACCCCTAGCACTCATTCGCCACGCGGATCGGGCTTTATATGTCGGGGCGAAACGAGCGGGGAGGAATCGAGTGGCGGAGTATGTGAAATAGGCAGGGACCTCGCACAATAGGTTCCCTGCCTTATTTAATATTATTCAATAATTAAAAACGAAAGTAGAGATTAGGTGTGTATTCCTACATTAATATTCAACAGAAAAGGTTTTATTATCAACGTTCCATTTTCCTAAAGGTGAATTTGAACATGGGTTTGGAATTTCAAAAGGAATAAAGTTTGATCCATCGATTATATAAGCATTTCCCCGAATGCAAAACTTGTGCTTTTTAAAATCTTCAAGCTCTTTATTTTTATTCTTATTTAACTGAAAAAAGTAAGCGTCTCCATCGATATTAATTATTGCCTTTGATCCAAGTATTACTAATTTATCTTTAAAGAATGCTGTTCCTCCTATATCTATTTTCCCGTTTCCAATTAAAGTTACAGCCTTTTCAAATATTACTGAATCACTATAAGTTAAACTTTTACCTTTTATAGAGTTAGTTACTACCATCGTATTTTTAGGTATGGAGTTTTCTCCGATAGACTGACCGATACTATCTTTATTAACAGTTATTTCCCCTGTTAAAATTGTAGTTTTAGAATCACTTTTAACTTCACTAGTAAAAACAATTAATAAACTATTATTAGATTGACATTCTCCTACACTAGGTGCTTCAGAAACTTTAATATTGTACTCATAATTTTCAACCGAAAACTTGCCAGAATATACTTCCTTAACTATAGGATTCCCTTCCAATAAGTTTTCACAAAATCTGTCATTAAAGTATTTAATAATTTCTTCCTGTGTTGGTTTTCGCTCAGTTTTTTTATTGTTAATTGTCTCGTAAATCTTACTATCTTCATATAATTTGGTTAGGTTTTCTGACACATTATAGGCATTATGTAGAGAATTAGTAAATAAGGTATCATAGTGCGTTATTCCCATCTCAGCTATATCAGTTGATACGTTTATTTTTTCTGTATTATTAATGTGTATCCGTGAATTTACGGTGGAACTCATAATAACAAGAGAAAAAACTGAAATTAAAGTAATGATGAGAAGTACTACAATAAGTGATGAGCCTTTCTCATTTTTCATAATCCCACTCCTAATACTTATTAATCATAGTATTAATTTCATAAGTCTGTCCAATATCGTTAGAAAGTGTAATTTTTAAGTATAGTGGTTCAAATGTTGTAATATTTTTAGCCTCATTCTTTATTTCACATTTGTTCCTGTTTGCATCTATAATCTCCTCGTTACATGCAAAAAAACTAGTTATTTTGATATTTTGATTTGTTAGATAATTAAGTGGTTCACTTTCATTTAATCCGATAAAGCCCGATCCCTGGTAAGACTTTAATATAAAAACGGAGTTTGCTAGATAGGTTTTTTTTATAGTAGTTACTATTAAATTTGCTTCTTGCCGTAATAAGTTTTTTTCGGATAAGTTTTTATAATTCTTATTTACACTTACAAGAACACCATATATAGAACCTAAAATAATAATTGAAATTGTCAATGTTGCTAGTAATTCAATTAAGGTTAACCCTTTTTCAGAATTTATTTTCACTATTCTGCACCTCTTATATATGTATAGGTTACAGCTTCATCTTTATTATTCTCTGGATTTCTTACAATTATCTTTACTTGTATTAAATTATTAAATTCTCTTTTTTTATTAAATTCCATGGTTATCTTAAAATTGGATTTAATATCTTGATTTAATATAGTTC
>NZ_JBALNX010000136.1:5278-5631 GCF_036962035.1 Bacillus sp. JJ1773 | reverse complement strand
CCAAAATGTACGAAATCAAGAAGACCTTTCGCTCTCTAATCATATTAAGTAACTACATTATGTCTAATGAAGTGGTTAATATCTTTCCATCACAGTTCTTAGTAATTTTTTTTTGTACTGCAGTCAGTGAAATTGATTTTTTCTCCTGTTTAACTCCTTGTTTATCATCTACTTTCTTTTTCCATTCATCAATCTAGTCTTTTGTATTATTAAGGATGTCGTTTTTTAACATGTCAGTGTTTAGTAGTTGTCTAACCTTTTTAATAAATTCCTTATCTTCTTTATCATAATCTACTGTAAGAACAACAAATGAACCTCGCTTATTATCTATTTAGATAGTAACCTGTCGCTTT
>NZ_JBALNX010000136.1:0-5227 GCF_036962035.1 Bacillus sp. JJ1773 | reverse complement strand
CCCTTACAATCTTCCTTGGCCGCCTTTTTCTCAATTTAAAAACAACTTAAGTCTATAATAAAGTGCATTTTTGTTTAACTTAGAGATTGGCATAAAAATTGCATATATAACTTATATAGACCTGACAAAGGTGCTTCTTTAGAAATCATCGTAACAGTTGATATCATTCTATTAATTTCTAATCATGTAAGGAGAGAATTATAATGAGCGAAATTGCGACTTTAAACCAGGAATTGACAGTGTTAGACAAAAAACATTTTTTACACCCCACTTCTCCGATCCAGCAACAACAGACACAAGGTCCAGCATTTATTTTTACCAAAGGGGAAGGTGTATATCTAGAGGATGTGAATGGTAACAGGGTTATTGATGGAATGTCCTCCCTTTGGAATGTAAACATCGGACATGGAAGAAAAGAGCTAGGGCAAGCAGCAATGGAACAAATGAATAAATTAGCTTTTAGTTCTTGTTTTGCCACATTCAGTAATGAACCAGCTATACGTTTAGCGACGAAAATAGCTGAGATTACTCCAGGTAATTTAAGTGCAACATTTTTTACGTCTGGAGGATCGGAAGCAAATGATACAGCTTATAAACTTGCCAGGCATTATTGGATTTTAAAAGGCCAGCCGGAGAAAAAGAAAATCATCTCAAGAAATAAATCCTATCATGGGGTAGCGATGGGAGCGACTAGTGCAACAGGTTTAAAGCCTTTTAGAGATTTCACAAATTCACTAGCTCCAGATTTTTATTATGCCGAAAATTTATCAGCGCAATCATTACGAGAAGTGATTGAGTCTGAGGGTCCTGAAACAATTGCTGCCTTTGTTGCGGAGCCAGTGCAGGGAGCTGGGGGTGTACATATAGCCCCTAAAGATTACTTTAATGAAGTGCGGGAAATCTGTAATCATAATAATATTTTGTTCATTACTGATGAAGTGATTACTGGTTTTGGCCGGACAGGAAGAGCATTCGGAATAGAGCATTATGGTGTAACCCCAGATATGATGTGTTTTGCAAAAGGAGTAACAAGTGGATATGCTCAACTTGGTGGGGTTGTTTTCTCTGAGCCAATTTATAAAGATTTTAAAGACCTTTCAGTTGGGACACTTCTGCATGGTTATACCTATAGTGGCCATCCAATGGCTTGTGCTGTAGCTTTAAAGAATATTGAAATAATTGAGAATGAAAATTTAATTGATAACGCTCAAAATATGGGTGAGGAAATGCTCAAAGGCTTTAAATGGGTACAAGCCGAAAAGAACCTTGTTGGTGAGGTGAGAGGATTAGGTTTAATGGGAGCTGTAGTAATCGAAAGTAATCAATTTTCACAAGGTCCATTAGCCCCCTTAATCGTAAATGAAGCTGCCAAACGGGGCCTCATATGCAGATCTGTTGTATTCGATAGCATGGATACTCTGGTATTTGCACCGCCATTAATCATTAACAAACAAGAGATTGGTAGTATGATTGAAATTCTTAATGATTCTATCAATGCGATTGAACAAAAGTTATAAGAGAATGTGAACTTTTCACTTAAAGTGGAAACCGCTTTAGTGATCAGAATAGGCCTTGATGGAATGCAGTTAGTTTGGAACTTTGGAGGTAAAAATATGTCTGTAATAAATAAGACAATAAAAAAACAGTTATTTATCAATGGAGAATGGCTAAATTCAAAGGAATATACTCCACTTTTCTCTCCGTATAGTAGAGAATTAATTGCTGAGATTCCCTTCGCGACTGTAGAGGAGGTTGATTTGGCTATTGAAGCAGCTTATCAAACAAGAAATACAATGTCGGAAATGCCTAGCCATCAACGTGCAAAGATTCTAGAAAACCTTGCAAACTTGATTGAAAAACTTTCAGATGAAGCAGCTAAAATTATTGCTGAGGAGGCAGCCAAGCCAATAAATACTGCAAAGGTTGAGGTAGCTAGAACGATCCAAACGTATAAGTTCGCTGCTGAGGAAGCAAAAAGGTTAAGTGGAGAAACAATACCAATGGACGCAGCACCAGGTGGAGAAGGAAGATTAGCCTATACAGTAAGAGAACCACTTGGGGTCATTGGAGCTATTACCCCATTTAATTTCCCTATGAATCTCGTTGCTCATAAGGTTGGACCAGCTATAGCTGCTGGAAATACAATCGTATTAAAACCAGCCAGCCAAACACCGCTATCTTCCTATTTTCTCGCTGAACTCTTACAAGAAGCAGGTTTACCTTCAGGTGCTTTTAATGTAGTGACGGGAAGTGGCACTGTGGTTGGTGAGAAGTTAATCGCAGATGATAGGGTAAAAAAAATTACTTTTACGGGAAGTCCTGAAGTAGGGATTGGAATTCGTAATAAAGCAGGGTTAAAACATGTTACGCTTGAGCTAGGGTCAAACGCAGCTCTTATCGTAGATAGAAACGTTGATGTTGAAAAAATTGTCCCACGCTGTGTCACAGGTGCTTTTGGTTTTCAAGGACAAGTTTGCATTTCACTTCAAAGGATTTATGTCCATAAAGATAATTATAATAGCTTCGTAGAGAGCTTTATCAAAGCGACTGAAAATCTTATAGTTGGAGATCCTTTAGATTCACAAACAGATGTATCGGCATTAATATCTTCTAAGGATGTAGAACGTTCACTTAATTGGATCGAAGACGCGAAACAACATGGAGCGATAGTAGCAACAGGTGGAACTAGTGAAGGAAATATATTAAATCCAACAGTTTTACTAGGAGTAGACGCAACTTCAAAGGTTTCTTGTCAGGAAGTTTTTGCCCCAATTGTTTTAATTAACAAAGTTGATTCTGTAGAGGAAGGCATAGATTTGGTAAATGACTCTCGATTTGGGCTTCAGGCGGGTATCTATACAGAAAATATCCATACAGCTATGCATGCTTCTAAGAAGCTTCATGTAGGAGGCGTATTAATTAATGATATCCCTACATTCCGTGTTGATCATATGCCGTATGGCGGTGTAAAAGAAAGTGGAGTTGGGCGAGAAGGGATAAAGTATGCAATAAAAGAAATGACCGAGTTAAAACTGGTAATCTTTAATAATAATTAATTTGATATTAAGGGTCCTATCAACAAATCGTGGTTATCTTAACCAATTAATGGGAGGAATTTCAAATGAGATTAAAGGGAAAAGTAGCAATCATTACAGGAGCAGGTGGAGGACAAGGAGCCGCTGAAGCAAAGCTATTTGCGAGTGAGGGAGCAAAAGTTATTGCAACAGATATTCAGGAGGATAAAGTGAAAAACTTGGTAAAAGAAATTAATACTGATTTTCCTGATAGTGCAATTGGATTAAAACATGATGTAGCAGCTGAAAGTGAATGGAAACGGGTAGTAGAAGAAGCAGAGAGCATTTTTGGTAATGTAAACGCGCTTATTAATAATGCAGGAATAGCAGATATAAAACGGTTTGAAGAAACTACATTCGAAGACTGGCAACGTACGATGAATATTAATGCGTGGAGCCAATTTGTCGGAATTAAAATGGTAGTGCAGTCCATGAAAAAAGCTGGTAATGGTTCCATTGTTAATATTGGATCAATAGCCAATCGTATCAATTCAGATGGTTTTAACGCTTATGGAGCTAGTAAAGGTGCTGTAGAAGGGATGACAAATATAGCTGCATCTGAATTGGGCGAATTCAATATTCGGGTAAACTCTGTACATCCAGGCATAATTGATACTCCTATGAATGATTATGCATCAGAGGAACATAAAGCAGAATGGTTGAGGAACATACCGCTTGGTCGAACTGCAAAACCGGAAGAAGTTGCAAATTTGGTATTATTTTTAGCAAGTGATGAATCTTCTTATATAACCGGAGCAAATATAGTTATTGATGGCGGATTAACGGTAAATTAATGATTATAAAAATAGAGCATGTTAAAGGAACTAATTCACCTTTTGTAAAGGTGAATTTTTTTCTTTTATTAAATGTAAGAATTTAGATAAAAGCATACATTTTATTTGTGTGCGCCCGGCATGGGCTATAACTTAGTGGTGAAAGTCCACTACAGACTTGGCAGTAGGAACTGTTAGCTGAAGGAATGGGTGTCCATTGCGAAACGGAATCTGAAGGAAGCTGGAATCAAAATCCCGAACTGACGAACAGGTTAAGAATTATTAATGTATCGAGCAGCCTATACTCAACCTATTCACTATTAAGATTCCCAAAATCACCATTATAAGGATTAAAAAAATAACTTTCTTCTGTACGTTTAGAATAAAACACATAGACCTTCTCATTCTTATATTTTTGGAAATGTGTGTATACTAACGAATCTTGCTGCTTATCTTTTAAAGAATTTAAAGCTTCCCCTACTGTATACTCGGGCTTATATAAAAATATCGATATTGGTATTAATAGTAAGACTATTAACGATATTGTCTGAAACAACAAGCTCTTAAATCTTGATACCGGCCTAAAGAATAGGATTATATTAAAGATTATTATAAAGATTAAGTAAACTGAAAATTTACCAATCCACATAATATCTCCATATTTATCATTCACATGGAAGATCAATATATATTCAAGTATACTAATGAAAATAATACTAAAGAATATTAGTTTTTTCGTCACTATTCAACCCTCCATCTAGTGGAAATTCTTTACCTTGTGAATTCAGAAGAATCAGGAGCTGCTTCCCGCGGATTTCGATTCCTTCGTATTCAACAGCAAACAAGGCCTCCAAAATACTTAATTTTATTGAAGAATCGCGCCCGATTGTGGAATATCGAAAACATGAAAACTTCAATAGTTACTCAGTTATTTTACTAAGGCCCAGTTACATTAAGTACATCTATTTACAATGTCCAATGTTGATTGAATAGATAACTCGTTATTTATATGACCTATGACTGTTGCTGTGAAAGCAAAAATTACAAAAAGTCACCATTAATAAACTAAGATTACTAAAACTTACGAATTCTTTTTGGCGAACTGAAAAAGTGTTTTTTCTCCCATCCACCACCGTTCTGGAATATGTAACCTCCTTCTAAGCTATAAGGCTCTAAGTCTTGAATTGTATCATATCCACCTGTATTACTTGATTGCACTTGCTATAAACATAGAAATATGCCTCTCGAAAGACTATTATCACCTTATCTATTATTAGATTGTATAAACTGTATTTGATATTCCTTTTGCTCAATAAATTTCTGTTTTTGTTCATCAGACACGTATTTTTTATCTTGTTGAAGAAAGGCAAAATCTATTAT
>NZ_JBALNX010000135.1:0-4147 GCF_036962035.1 Bacillus sp. JJ1773 | reverse complement strand
AACTAATTATAATTAGTTATAATTAGTTATAACTAATTTGGTATAAACAAATTTAAGGGAGAGAAAAGTTATGAAAATAAAATTTACCTACGTAATAATGCTCTTATTATTACTAATGGCAGCTGGTTGTACAGCAGACAAGCCTACTGAACAATCTAATGAAAATAAAGTTAAACAAACTGAAAAAGAAGAAGAAAATATTGAGCTTACTATTTCAGCGGCTGCAAGTCTAGAAGATGCCCTTAATGAAATAAAGCCTCTTTTTGAAGAAAAAAATAAAAATATTAAGCTATTTTTTAACTTTGGTGGCTCTGGGGCTTTGCAAAAGCAAATCATCCAAGGCGCACCTGTAGACCTATTCTTTTCAGCAGCTGAGGATAAATATGATGAACTAGTTTCAAAAGGGATCATTGATGAAAACCAAGGTGTTGATAGGCTAGAAAACAAACTTGTCTTAATCATACCAAAAGAATCAAAAAATTCGATAGAAGGATTTAATGATCTTGCTAATCTTGGAAATGGAAAAGTAGCTTTAGGGACACCTGAGGCAGTACCAGCTGGAAATTATGGAAAACAAACACTTGAACATTTAGGTCTATGGGATCAAGTTCAGAGTAATATTGTATTTGCTAAAGATGTAAGACAAGTATTAACATATGTAGAAACGGGGAATGTCGAAGCGGGTCTTGTTTATAAGACAGATGCGTTAACATCTGATAAAGTGAAAGTAGTTGCGGAGGCAGATTCAGACAGCCATGACCCAATCGTTTACCCTGTTGGCATAATTAAAAATACAAAATATATGAAGGAAACAGAGCTTTTTTATCAATTTATTCAAGGAAAGGAATCTGAAGAGGTATTTGTTAAATATGGATTTAACTTTATTCAGTAAAAGTCTTCCACTTCTATAAGTGGGAAATGAATGCAAAAAAGGTATCAAATTCAGTGGAGGTTTAAATCCCAGCTGAATTAAGTTAAGCCTCCGGCGGATGCCTCAGATTTTTTAGAGGAAATTATCGAGCTTACTCGATAAAAATCTGGGCTCAATTTCGCCAAGGCGAAATTGATTGTATTGGATTGATTATTATGGATGAATTATTTCTATCACCTGTTCAACTTTCTATTAAAGTATCATTAATTTCTTTACTTTTTGTTTTTGTTACGGGTACATTGCTAGCAAAATTTATGTTAGAAAAAAACTTTAAGGGCAAAGTGATAGTGGAAACAATTTTTATGCTTCCACTTGTCCTCCCTCCAACCGTAATTGGGTTTTTATTAATTATTATTTTCGGAAATTCAAGTCCTGTTGGCAGATGGATTCAATCTATCTTCAATCATCCAATGATGTTTACATGGTGGGCTGCCGTCATTGCATCATCCATTGTCGCCCTGCCGCTGATGTATCAATCTGCGAAAACAGGATTTTCTGAAGTGGACCGAGGAATTAAAGAGGCTGCTAGAGTGGATGGAGCTGGAGAATGGACAATTTTTTTCTTAATTACGATGCCCCTTGCCTATAAATCATTAATAACTGGAGCTATATTAAGCTTCGCGAGGGCACTTGGGGAATTTGGCGCCACGTTAATGTTTGCCGGAAATATTCCTGGGAAGACACAAACGATGTCAACTGCTATTTATATGTCTATCGAATCAGGAAATATGAATCTTGCATGGGCTCTTGTAGGGACAATGATTGTCATTTCCTTCATCATGCTATTGCTTGTTTCGATTTTCAAATAAGAAAGCGATAAACGAATTTTATCCGTTTATCGCTTTTCTTATTTTTCGTACTCCTATAATTAGGACTCCGATTATTAAAAGTACCATTGCAAATTTCCCATAGTATCCCATCGTTATATGATCAGTTTGATCCATAATATATGGAGGAGTATCAGTTTTTTCTTCCTTTTTTTCAACAAGAGCAATTGATTGAATGACATCTCCCTTATTATTTGTTAATTGTAACTGACCATTTGAAGTTACATTTTTTTGATAGAAAGCAGATGGGATTGTAATTAAAACATCGTTATTATCAGTTGTAAAAGTTTTTCCCGCTGTCTGAAAAACAGCAGATTTACTTATATAAGAATGTTTAAACTGTTCAAATCCATAATCAAACAACGCCTCTGTATCTTCATATACCAAGTTATCATTCATCCCTTTCAAAACTATGGCCGTCAGTTCCATCTTGTTCTGAAGAGCTGTTGATGCAAGTGTGAATTTAGACTCAGGTACATACCCAGTCTTTCCTCCGTTTACTGCTTCATAGGGGATTTCTCCCTTAAGCATCAAATGATGGGTTAAGATTGTAGTGTCCCATGACTTCCCCTTCCATGCCAGTTCCTTCGTTCCGTAAATTTCTCTAAAGGTATTATTTTGAAGTGCATAATTCGTTATTTTAGCTAAATCCTTTGCCGTTGTATAATGATTTTCATTGAAAAGACCGTGTGGATTTGTGAAGTGTGTATTCTTTACCTTTACTTTTGAAGATAGATATTGGTTTATTCTATCTTCATATCGGTCTCCATCAAGATGCTCAGCGATGGCAGCAGCTGCATCATTTCCTGAGTTGATTAACATGCCCTGGATTAGCTTTTTTAATGGAACTTGCTCCCCTTCCTCTAAAAATACACTTGTCCCATCCGTATTAGCCGCACCTTTACTTACAGTAACTAGGTCCTCAAGATTCCCATTTTCTATAGCGTAAATGGCTGTGGCAATTTTAGTTAAGCTGGCTGGAAACATTTTATTGTCAGCATTTTTTTGAAATAACACCGCCCCTGTCTCAGAATCTACAAGTATCGCTGACTCACTTTTGATCTCGGGGCTAGAAACCGAAGCTGCTTTCACTACATGAGCAGCTTGTATACATAAATATAAAATTATCAGTGTTGAAAGAAAAGTTTTATTCATAATATTCCCATCCATATGATCTTATTCTTGTCCATTTTTGATTGTATCAAAACTTATTATTAATAGGAGAAAAATCATGAAAATGTTACATAACTGTTAATTTCAACATAATTATTGAAAAAAAATAAGCAATCCATCAGGATTACTTATCCGTTAACTGCAGCCTCCTCCACAGCTTGAACAGCTTGAATTTCCTCCGGAATCGCCGCTGGAATTACTGCCTGAATCTTTTGATGAGCAGCTGCTGCAGCCATATCCATAACAAGATGATCCTCCTCCGCTCGCCTTTGCCTGCTTTATTGGAATTAGCGGATTCATATCATGTGGGAATACTTCTGGTGAATACATGGAGAAAAATACAGCAGCAGGAAGAAGTTTATAATATTCTTTGTCTGCATTTATACGTGAATAGGAGCATTCATTTTCGTTATTCTTCATTATTTCTGCTTGAGATATTTCCTGTTTCATTTTACTGATTAAGTATTTTTTAATTTCTATCCAATCTTCTGTTGCTCTGAAATATCTATCTAAAAGTTCATCTTCTGGAAGATTTTTAAAATCTTGAAGAATTTCTGGCTTTATCGGATGCCTTAAAAATCCGCCCCAAAGCAAACGGCTATTTGTAGAGGACTGAAATACACTTAAATAAACCCAATCAAAAAAAGCTCTTTCTCCGGGAATCGGTTTTGAATCGATATTTGGTGTATGGTGTAAAAAACCTTTGTAAAACTTATGCGAAAACTTTTCATAATCCTTTGTAAACATAAGCATTTCATGCCAAATTTCGTCCACTCTCTCGCTAAACATCGGAACTGTTTTTAATAAACTGTTTAAAATAAAATATCTTTTCAACTCAAAATATGCCCATTCAAAATCGTGATCTGTCCAATTTGCGTTGTTTTGCAAAACACGAAGCTTTAATTGATTAACATTGGAGGAGGCTAAGGATGAGTGAAGGAGCTTTACGATATCCTTATCCCTAGGCTTTAAGATTCCTAGGTTTGCAGGAATCGGCTCATACTTTAGTTTAAATCTCCTTCTCTTTTTCCTGAGTTTTAAAAAGAAAAAAACAATCAGAACCCCAACCGCTAATAAGATAATGCCTTCCATATTCCATCCCCTTTCCGACATATGTATTAATTATATCTATATTATGTATAATTTTTACAGGTATTTCGGCTAAATCAGGAAGAATGTACTAGTCATTCAAAGTCTAATGAGGAATTATGAAGAA
>NZ_JBALNX010000134.1:0-6106 GCF_036962035.1 Bacillus sp. JJ1773 | reverse complement strand
CTGTACATCGGGGGTAGGCGCTGAAGCTGGACAGTAGAAAAACTCAAACATTCTAAATGGATTGTTTGAGTTTTTTTATAATTAAATTAGTATAACTCAAACATCTTGAGTATGACTGAAAAGATATAAAAAATGTAAAAAATAATTTAATTAGTATGACATAATTATAGATTTTTCGTAAATAGTGTGTTACATTTATAACAACTTTTCTTCGATGCAGGATGTTTTAATGCTTTAATTGAATAAATTACTCTACATAGAAGATAAGGGAAGAGGTCGAATGTTAAAAAAAATCTTAAAATCATATGATTATACTTTGGTTATTGCTGTTATACTATTATCGGTTTTTGGCCTGATCATGATTTATAGTGCAAGTATGGTTACAGCTGTACAGCGCTGGGGGTATCCAAGCGATTATTTTTATGATAAGCAAAAGCTTCATCTTATTTTATCAGCAATTGCATTTATGTTTATGGCTATTTTTCCGTATAAAGCAATGTTAAGCAATAAAATTCTCGTACCAATGGTTTTTCTTTCATTAGCTGGCTTATTTGCAATCTATCTTTTTGGACATGCTACCAATAATGCTCAGAGCTGGTTTAAGTTTGGCAGCAGAAGTATTCAGCCTTCTGAATTTGTTAAACTCACAGTTATTATTTATTTATCTGCTGTATATGCAAAGAAACAATCTTATATAAACGAGTTTAATAAGGGAGTAGTCCCCCCGCTTGCTTATTTGTTTCTTGCTTGTTTATTTGTAGCAATTCAGCCTGACTTTGGAACTGCTGCTATCATTTTTGCTATTGCTGTGGTTATCATTTTTTCTTCAGGTATGAGCTATAAAAATGTCCTTAAACTTGGTACTATTGGCATCCTAATTGTAGCGCCTCTCGTACTTATCATGAAGGATAAGATTTTTACAAAGGTACGTATGGGGCGTATAGAAGCATTTCAAGACCCATTTCAAACCGATTTTGGCTACCATTTGGTTAATTCATATTTAGCACTCGGTGCTGGTGGACTAAAAGGTTTAGGACTAGGCCAAAGTATTCAAAAGCTAGGATATTTACCTGAATCCCATACTGACTTTATTATGGCGGTTATTGCTGAAGAGCTTGGTGTTTTTGGTGTTTGCTTTGTATTACTTCTTATTGGATATTTAGTTCTTCGAGGGTTGTATATAGGGCTAAAATGTATGGATCCTTTTGGCAGTTTACTAGCAATTGGGATTTCTAGTATGATAGGTATTCAATCTTTTGTTAATCTCGCTGGAATCTCAGGCGTTATTCCTTTAACAGGTGTTCCGTTGCCTTTCATAAGCTACGGAGGATCATCCATTTTACAGCTTTCTATGGCAATGGGGATTCTTGTCAATATTTCGATGTTTGTTACTTATGAACAAAAGTATAAAGGGACTGCAGAGAAAGAGCAGCAGGGGCAAAAAAGAAATGTTCCAAATCGGGTCTATCAATATCGTAAATAAGTGTCAGTATATCTGCACTTGTTAATAAATTACGGCTAACGGCTATACAACAGCCGTAGCACAGCTTCAATTTCCAGAAAAATCAAAAAGTAAAGATGAGGTGTTTCTCTTGAACCAACGTATCAACAAAGTGTTAGTGGCTAACAGAGGTGAGATTGCTATTCGGGTATTTAGAGCATGTACTGAATTAAATATCCGGACAGTAGCTATATATTCGAAAGAGGATTCTGGATCCTATCATCGATATAAGGCAGATGAAGCCTATTTAATAGGAGAAGGAAAAAAACCGATCGATGCCTATTTAGACATTGATGGAATTATTGAAATTGCTAAAAATAGTGATGTAGATGCTATTCACCCGGGTTACGGATTTTTGTCCGAAAATATCCATTTTGCTAGACGTTGTGAGGAAGAAGGGATCATCTTTATTGGCCCGGAATCTCGTCACTTGGATATGTTTGGAGATAAGGTTAAAGCTAGAACACAAGCACAGCTTGCAGAAATCCCTGTTATCCCAGGCAGTGATGGCCCAGTAAACGGTTTAGATGAAGTAATAAGCTTTGGAAAGAATTATGGATTCCCAATTATTATTAAAGCTTCTCTCGGCGGCGGCGGCAGAGGGATGAGAATTGTTAATAATCTTGAGGAAGTTAAGGAATCATACGAACGTGCAAAATCAGAAGCTAAAGCTGCATTTGGCAATGATGAGGTTTATGTTGAGAAATTTATTGATAAACCGAAGCATATCGAGGTTCAAATCATTGGAGATAAGCACGGAAATATCGTTCATTTATATGAAAGGGATTGCTCCGTACAACGCCGTCACCAAAAAGTAGTTGAAGTTGCCCCATGTGTATCTCTTTCTCCTAAACTAAGAGATGAGATTTGTGAAGCTGCATTGAGATTGATGAAAAAGGTTGACTATATTAATGCAGGTACAGTTGAATTTTTAGTATCTGGTGATGAATTTTTCTTTATCGAAGTGAATCCGCGTGTCCAAGTTGAGCATACAATTACTGAAATGGTTACAGGGATTGATATTGTTCAAACCCAAATTTTTGTTGCAGCGGGCCATTCTCTTCATAGTGGAGTAGTTGGAGTTCCAACACAGGAAAATATTCATGTGAATGGGTATGCCATTCAATCTCGTGTAACAACAGAAGATCCATTGAATAATTTTATGCCTGATACTGGAAAGATTATGGCTTACCGATCTGGCGGTGGCTTTGGAGTTCGGCTTGATGCGGGTAATGGGTTTCAAGGTGCGGTTATTACACCTTACTATGACTCATTGCTTGTTAAATTATCAACACAGGCAATGACTTTTGAACAAGCTGCTGCAAAAATGGTTCGGAATCTTCAGGAGTTTAGAATCCGCGGAATCAAAACAAATATTCCATTCTTAGAGAATGTAGTAAAACATGAAAAGTTTATTAAAGGGGAGTACAACACTTCCTTTATTGACAAAACTCCAGAGTTATTCTTGTTCCCAAAACGAAAAGATCGTGGAACAAAAATGCTCTCATATATTGCGAACGTTACAGTGAATGGTTTCCCTGGTATTGAAAAAAGAAAGCGGCCAGTATTTGATCAGCCAAGAATACCGACATTAAGCAGCGAATTGCAATACAAGCAAGGAACGAAACAAATTTTAGAACAACATGGAGCTAATGGTCTTGTTAAATGGATAAAAGAACAGAAGGAAGTACTTCTTACTGATACAACATTCCGTGATGCTCATCAATCATTATTAGCCACCCGTGTTCGAACAAATGATATTAAACAGATAGCTGAACCAACAGCAAAATTATTGCCAGGTCTGTTTTCTTCTGAAATGTGGGGAGGAGCTACATTTGATGTCGCCTACCGCTTCTTGAAAGAAGATCCTTGGGAAAGATTGCTGACGTTAAGAGAGAAAATGCCAAATATCTTATTCCAAATGCTTTTACGGGGTTCTAATGCTGTTGGCTATGCGAATTATCCAGACAATGTTATACGTGAATTTGTTGAAAAGTCATCACAAGCTGGAATCGATGTATTCAGAATTTTCGATAGCCTTAACTGGATCAAAGGGATGGAAGTAGCGATTGATGCTGTACGCCAGAATGGGAAAATTGCTGAAGCTGCTATTTGTTATACTGGTGATATTACCGACCCTTCAAGATCGAAATATCATATTAATTATTATAAAGAGTTAGCTAAAGAACTTGAGAATCAAGGTGCGCATATTTTAGGCCTTAAGGATATGGCCGGCTTATTAAAACCGCAGGCAGCCTACCAGTTAATTTCTGAATTAAAAGATACGGTCAATATTCCAATTCATCTTCATACACATGATACAAGTGGAAATGGAATATTTATGTACGCAAAAGCAATTGAAGCTGGAGTTGATATCGTTGATGTTGCTGTTAGTTCAATGGCGGGATTAACCTCGCAGCCTAGTGCCAATTCCTTATATTATGCATTAGAGGGTACTGACCGAAAACCAAATATTAATATCGATGCTTTAGAACAATTATCTTACTATTGGGAAGATGTAAGAAAATACTATCGAGATTTCGAAAGCGGTATGATTTCTCCACATACAGAAATCTATAAGCATGAAATGCCGGGTGGTCAGTATAGTAATCTTCAGCAGCAAGCTAAAGGTGTGGGGCTTGGGGAAAAATGGGATGAAGTTAAGGAAATGTATTCCCGTGTAAACCTTATGTTTGGTGATATTGTAAAGGTTACACCATCTTCTAAGGTAGTTGGGGATATGGCATTATATATGGTTCAAAATCAATTAACAGAAGAAGATGTTATTAATAAAGGGATGACTTTAGATTTTCCAGACTCAGTTGTTGAGCTATTTGAAGGATATCTTGGGCAGCCATATGGCGGATTTCCAAAAGAACTTCAAAAGGTAGTCTTGAAAAATAAAGAGCCAATTACAGTTCGTCCTGGGGAGCTATTAGAAGATGTTGACTTCGAAGCATTGAGAGAAAAGCTCTTCAAAGAGCTTGGCAGACAAGTGACAAGCTTTGACATGCTTGCATATGCCCTCTACCCAAAGGTTTTTATTGATTATACTAAAATAGTAGAGAAATTTTCGGATGTCTCTGTCCTTGATACTCCAACCTTTTTATTTGGAATGAGGTTAGGTGAAGAGATTGAGATAGAAATAGAGACTGGAAAAACATTAATTGTAAAGCTTATTTCAGTCGGTCAGCCACAAGCTGATGGAACAAGAATTGTCTATTTTGAATTGAATGGGCAAGCTCGTGAAGTTGTTATTAAGGATGAAAGTATTAAAGCAACAGTAGTGTCAAAAATAATGGCAGATCCACATAATGAAAGCCATATTGGGGCATCGATGCCAGGAACGGTTATTAAGGTTTTAGTTAAAAAGGGCGAAAAGGTTGAAAAAGGCGATCATTTAATGATTACAGAAGCAATGAAAATGGAAACAACCGTACAAGCTCCGTTTTCTGGAGTAATTGAAGATATTTATGTTTCAAACGGGGAAGCCATTCAAACAGGGGATCTGCTAATCGAAATTTCAAAATAAAAAAGGAAGAGTTGCAGTTGAAATGAACTGCAACTCTTCCTTTTTGTTCTTTATTGTACTGTAACTGGCGGTGCTGAAGGGAGCTTATTATCTTCCTTTACTTTCTCAAGTGAAAGGGCGTTTCTCTTGCTGCGTGAGGAAAGAAGAATAAAGTAACTTAAAACACCAAATAAACAAGAAATAAAGAAGGCGTGTGCCAATGCTATATATAAATTTAATTTCGATAATACAACTAAGGCACCTGCAATCACTTGTAAAGACACTAGAATAAAGGAAATAATCCAGCCCCAGTAAACCACTTTTTGATCTTTATAATGTTTAACAGCAATATAGGTAATATAGGCAATCCATAAAAATATGATTCCAGCTGCGGCACGATGCCCCATTTGTACCCATTCATACATATTTGTAGGTAAGGAAAAGGAGTTGTTAATGCAGAGCGGCCAATCTCTGCACACTAAACTTGCATTAACGTGTCTGACAAGGGCTCCTGTATAAACGACAATATAGCTGTATATTGTAACGCCAATTATATGCTTCTTCATTCTATTGTCGAGGACAATCTTTTCGGCTTCAAACTTTTTATCAACTTCAAAAATGAGAAGTGTGAGCAGCAGAACCGTTGAAAAGGAAATTAATGAAATACCAAAATGCAAGGCAAGAACAAAATCAGATTGTCCCCATTTAACAGCGGCAGCTCCAATTAATCCTTGAAGGACTAGAAAAAAGAAAGAAGTAATAGATAGAAATTTAGTTTCACGAATATGGCCAATAGCGCGCCATGTCCAAACAGAAAGGATTAGAACCATGATCCCTACACCACCCGAGACTACCCTATGGGCAAGCTCGATAATTAATTCAGGTGTTATATTCTTTGGAAGAATTTCACCATGACAGAGCGGCCAAGAATCTCCGCACCCCATGCCGGAATCTGTTTTTGTAACAAGAGCTCCGCCTAAAAGGACTAACAGCATCCCAATTGTTGTTAAAACGGCGAACCATTTAAGTGATCGTTGCAAAGTGCTACACCCTCTTCTAAATAATTCTTTAATTTGTAATAGGAGGTAATTGAC
>NZ_JBALNX010000133.1:0-3414 GCF_036962035.1 Bacillus sp. JJ1773 | reverse complement strand
GCTGAAATGATCTACTTTATGTATTCTATATTTTATGCTCATTTCCTGTATTTTTTCGTAAAATTTAATTTATTTTTTTCTTGTCAAAACTGCCCTGTTTATTAAAGAAATTAGCGATTGTTCAAAAAAAGTGGTATAATTTTATAGATTATGTTTTCTGGAGGAATTTAAATAAATGATAACAGTTAGTAATGTAAGTCTTCGTTACGGAGATCGTAAACTATTTGAAGACGTTAATATTAAATTTACACCTGGAAATTGCTACGGATTAATCGGTGCGAACGGCGCGGGTAAGTCAACTTTTTTAAAGATTTTATCTGGGGAAATTGAATCACAAACAGGAACTGTCCATTTAGGTCCTGGTGAGCGTTTAGCCGTATTAAAGCAAAACCACTTTGAATATGAAGAGTTTGAAGCTTTAAAGGTAGTCATCATGGGACATGCAAGACTATACGAGGTCATGCAGGAAAAAGATGCCATCTATATGAAGGCTGACTTTACTGACGAAGATGGTATGAAGGCTGCAGAGCTTGAAGGAGAATTTGCTGAGCTTAATGGCTGGGAGGCAGAGTCTGAGGCAGCGATTCTTTTAAAAGGATTAGGCATTGGTGAAGACCTGCACACGAAAAAAATGGCTGACCTTTCTGGTGGAGAAAAAGTAAAGGTATTGCTTGCACAAGCTTTATTTGGCAAACCAGATGTTCTCCTTTTGGATGAGCCAACAAACCACTTGGACATTAAGGCGATTCAGTGGTTGGAAGAATTCTTAATTAACTTTGAAAATACAGTCATTGTCGTATCCCATGACCGTCACTTCCTAAATAAAGTGTGTACACATATTGCTGACCTTGATTTCAGTAAAATTCAAATTTATGTCGGGAACTATGATTTCTGGTATGAATCAAGCCAGCTTGCACTTCGCATGGCTTCGGATCAAAACAAAAAGAAAGAAGAAAAAATTAAAGAGCTGCAAGCATTTATTGCCCGTTTTAGTGCAAACGCATCTAAATCAAAGCAGGCTACTTCCCGTAAGAAGCTGCTTGATAAGATTTCCTTAGACGATATTAAGCCATCTTCAAGACGTTACCCTTATGTTGGGTTTACTCCGGAGAGAGAAATTGGAAATGATTTGCTTCGTGTTGAAGGAATCAGTAAGACAATTGATGGTGTTAAGGTGCTTGATAATGTAAGCTTTATTATGAATAAAGATGATAAGATTGCATTTGTTGGAACGAATGAACTTGCGAAGACAACTCTTTTCAAGATTTTAATGGGTGAACTTGAAGCTGATAGTGGTTCTTATAAATGGGGAGTTACAACTTCACAGGCTTATTTTCCAAAGGACAACTCTGACTACTTTGAAAATAGTGAATTAAATCTTGTTGACTGGCTTCGTCAATTCTCCCCTAACGATCAAAGTGAAAGCTTCTTAAGAGGATTTCTCGGCAGAATGCTATTCTCAGGCGAAGAAGTGTTAAAGAAAGCAAGTGTCCTATCTGGAGGAGAAAAAGTTCGTTGCATGCTGTCAAAAATGATGTTAAGCGGCGCGAACGTACTATTGCTTGATGAACCAACAAACCATTTGGATTTAGAATCAATTACAGCTTTAAATAATGGGTTAATCAATTATAAGGGCTCACTCATTTTCTCATCTCATGACCATCAATTTATTCAAACGATTGCAAACAGAATTATTGAATTGACACCAAATGGCTATGTTGATAAGCAAATGACGTATGATGAGTATTTAGAGAACACTGAATTACAGAAACAAGTTGCTGAAATGTACAAATAATATTATGGACAGGATGGAACCTTAATGGCACCATCCTGTTTTTTACTATGTACCTTTTAATAATCCTGTTTTTTCTTTTTGTGAATTGTAGAATCAGATGTTCTTTCACCTGTTTCTATATTGGTTGTTCCCTGCCCTTTTACTTCCGGGGAGCTTAATCCAGCTTTAGATGGATCCTTTTTTCTTTTCGACATGATGGTCTCACCTCCCTTCTTACTGTTTCTTCTCTCCTGCATAATTATTCCCAAAAACGACAGAATAAAAATTAGGTAAAAAAGCCAATCTATCAACGGAGGAGGTGTAATAAATAATGAAAAAAATTGCGGTAGAACAATCGTTAACGAATGTTTCTGATGCACTTCGTGAAAAGGGATATGATGTAGTGGACTTAAAGTCTGCTGCTGATGCAGAAAATTGTTCCGCCTGTGTAGTAACAGGAATGGACAATAACTTTATGGGCATGCATGACATAGTAACAAAAGCCCCTGTTATTGAGGCAAGCGGACTGTCAGCTGATGAGGTTTGCCAGCAGGTTGAGCAAAGATTACAATAATTATTTCAGTTAATACAAAAGAGGCTGTTCTTTTAGGTGATTGTTGTTGCCTTTGCTTAAGACCAGCCTCTTTCTTTCATTTAAAAGGTTTCAAAAATAACCTTTCCCGTTTCACTTAAATCATAATCTCCCATCATTCCTAGCTCCTTTTTAATTTCATTGGATGAAAGAATTTCTTTGATTTTTTGAATAACCTCTCTATTTACATCCGTTTTTAAGAGGACTAAATCGTATCTCTCTTTTATTAAGGGGATGAAATCTACACCAACTATTTTTGCTGCTTTTTCAATTCCTATTCCAATATCAGCCTTTTCTCCCCCAATAGCACCAGCAACAGTTAAGTGGCTTGTTTCCTCAAGATGATAGCCATTTACCTCTTTCGATCGAATACCATGGATTCGCAGCTGTTCATCCAATAGAACCCGTGCTCCCGATCCCTTTTCACGATTAATGATAGAGATATCCTCCCTATTTAAATCAGTCCAGCCAGTAATATTTTTAGGGTTTCCTTTTTGAACATAAAGTCCTGCCCATCTTGAAAGGAAATTAATAACTATAAACGGAAACCCTGTTAATATTTTTTTTACGTAAGGAATATTGTAAGTCCCAGTATCTCCATCAAATAGGTGGAGACTCACTAAATCACATTGGTTATTATACATAGAAATGAGGCTATTTAGGCTGCCTGTATACAAACGAAGCGGTCTAATATCCTGCATTTCTTTTTCCAGCTGCTTGGCAAACAGATCCAAGGCCATATCTTGTCCGCTAATAACAAAAGTGCGAGGATTGACAATTTCTTGATTTTCTTTAGACGAATCAATAATTGGCTGATTCCCCTTATTCTTATTTCTTTCTTTATAGCTTTCAAGATCACTTGAATCCACTCTCATTTGTCTCCCGACACGAAAAGACGTTAATTCATTCTTTTTAATTAAATCATATACAGTTAATTTGGAGACCTTTAACAAAGAAGCTACTTCTTCTATCGTATAGGAAATATCGTGAATAGACATTTGATCAACCCTATCTTTTTTGAATTTTGGAAAATTTTACTGTTATAACT
>NZ_JBALNX010000132.1:2537-9765 GCF_036962035.1 Bacillus sp. JJ1773 | reverse complement strand
ATTTAATGCCTTCTCTTTTTAAATTGCTCTTACCTTTGATAATTCTTCCATTGAATATCCTATATAAACATCTTCCTTATTAAAGAAAAACATATCCATCCCCCCTTAAATATTACCAAAAGAAACTACTGCTTTTTACACTATCCTTCCCCGATTGAACTAATGCACCCGTTAGCTTAAGTACATTTCTTCACAATCTCCATTTCTCTTACTAAGCGTTACTAAAAAATCTGGCCCGTTTGAGGAACAGTGGTAAAAACTATGTCTAGAATGGTATACCGCTTGACTTCCAGTCAAGCGCTCTCTCACGATGGTTACTAAAACTGTCCCAAACATTATTCCATACAAAAACGGAAATTCTTAATTTACGGGTTTTCTCCAAACGACTCCTCTTCGTTCATATTCCATTCGATGTTCAACTGCAGCTGCTATCTCAGCTCCTGAAAACCTCTCAATAATCCATAATCCTAGATCAATTCCTGAAGTAACTCCCCTAGATGTGATTACACTACCTTCATCAACAATTCGATATCCTAAGTAATCAGCTCCATATCTAGGAAGTTCATCTTTCGCCAGATAATGCATAGCAACTCTCTGGTCTTTTAAAATACCTGAAGCAGCCATCAACATGTCACCTGTACAAACCCCTCACACTATCGTACCTTCGTCATGCATAGCCGAAATGATCTGCGTTAACTCCCCCTTCTCCGCCTCCTGTCTCGCACCATGTTGGGCTTTATGGTTCCAGCCACCGCCAGGGATGATTAACAAATCTGGTCTGTTGTCTAAACGTAAAAAATCATGGACCGTCACTTGAACGCCAAAAGATGCGGTGACTTCTTTTTGAGACCCACTTGCGACTAATTCAATCTCGAATAGAGCTCCTGCCTCGATTCCTCGCTTTAAAACTTCATAAGGTGCCAAAGCGACAAGTTCCCCAAATCCTTCAAATAATACAATTTGTATCTTCACCCTCATACTCTCCTTTAAAATCTCAAACATGATAACCCCATTCTACTTTTTTGGACGGGGTTAAAATTAGTTGTTTAATTTTTGATGTGCAAAATTTTTTCGCACTTAAAAATATAACAATAATGTTGTTTAAATCTAAGGGGATAATCCACAATAGCGCCCAATTGTTTAATAAGAAGGCTCTGCCGAACCTTAAAAAGTAAGCTAATTTGATTCGTATGACCATATCACTATTTTATTAGCCCCATAGAATACTAGTACCAGCTTTATATTTACTTAAAAATGGGGTTGAGATATGAAAATTCTATTGCTATCAGGAGGTTCGGGACGAAGACTTTGGCCTTTATCTAATTCAGTTAGGGCCAAGCAGTTTTTAAAGCTACTGCCTACACAGCATGGGAAGCCTGAATCCATGATTCAGCGGGTCTCCGGACAGCTGGATGATGCTGGGCTTCTATCATCAACATTTATTATTACCTATGAGAATCAATTGGAGATAATAAAAAACCAAATAGACACTCAGATTCCCGTCATCTGCGAACCGAGTCAAAGAGGTACATTTCCATCTATTGCTTTAGCTTGTGCGTACCTTCATTCCAATTACTATGCCGGTCCTGAGGAAACCATTTGTGTGGTGCCGGTGGATTCCTATGTGGAACCCCTGTTTTATAAGCTGTTGCAAAGCATTCCGGATATTCTGCATATATCGCAGGCTGAGCTTGCTCTGCTAGGTGCTGTGCCGCAGTTTCCGTCAGACCAGTTTGGATATATCCTCCCTAAGCCGGGTCAAAAAGAGGAAATAGGCTGCCTTCCAATAGATCAATTCATAGAAAAACCAGATACAGAAACAGCCCGGCTGCTGATAGAAAAGAATGCTTTTTGGAATTGCGGTGTATTTGGATTTTCTTTGAATTTTATGATTGAGTATTTAAATAAAATGGGGCTTTCCACTTCTTATAGCCAGCTGCTGAAAAACTATGATCTACTGCCTGAAATCAGCTTTGATTACGAGATCGCTGAGAAAAACAGCAGGTCGATTGTAATTCCCTATTCTGGTTTATGGAAGGACCTCGGAAGCTGGGAGACATTAAGCGGCCAGCTTGAGAGTTCAGTTTCCGGCAAAGGTTCTCTATCAGAGGACTCTAAAAATACACAGATTGTCAATGAACTGTCCATTCCGATTCATGCCATTTCAATCTCTAATAGCATCATAGCTGCCAGCCCGGACGGGATTCTGGTTGCCGATAAGCAGAAGAGCAATGCTATAAAGCATATGGCTGAAACAACCCGGCCTATGTATGAAGAAAAAAGATGGGGCATCTATAAAGTTTTGGATTTTTCTTATACTAGCGAAGGAATGGAGTCCCTTTCCAAGCTGCTTAAAATATTACCTGGCAGAAATATCAGCTACCAGACTCATCAATTCAGACAGGAGACTTGGACAATCATCTCTGGAGAAGGGGAGTTTATTTTGGATGGCCGCCTTGTCTATATTAAAGCAGGAGATGTCCTTCAAATTCCGGTCGGTGCAAAACATGCTGTAAAGGCCATTACACCTCTGGAAATTATAGAAGTCCAATGGGGCGAAAAACTGCAGGAAGAGGATATTATTCGTATTACTGCTTCCTGGGAAGAGACGGTTAAGAATATCATAAAAGAGCGGGAAAGATGGTCTCTATCATCTACTCTACAATGCGTCAAGACTATATGGAAAACGTGTTTGAAAACTATGAAAATCAGGTTTGGGAGGAAAAAGAATTAATCATTATCTTAAATAATGATGAGATGGAGGCGTACAAATGACATATTATCAAGTAGTTTGGAGAGGGCCGGTTCTTGATGCAAGCGGATATGGAATTGCAAGCAGAGAATACGCTCTTGCATTAGACCGTCTTGGTGTTGATCTTATAATTCAGCCGTATACTTGGAATTTCCCCTATGATTTTAGCAATAAAAACAAGAAAAAGAGATTATTGCAGTTAATTGAAAAGCCATTCCAAAAAAACAAACAAAAAATATTAATTTATCATTGTCCGCCTGGAAATATTGATGATATCAAAAAAGAGAGAAAAAATTTTGATCGGATCCTATTTAATACTGTTTGGGAAACAGGAAAGATTCCGAGTCCATGGCTTCCAGTTATTAATGCATGTGATGGGGTATGCGTACCATGCTCTCAAAACATAGATGCCATGATTGAAGGCGGTGTGAATGTTCCTGTGTTTCTGGCTCCTCATGGGGCTGATACACAAGCATTTTACCCTGGAAACAAAAAGCTTTCATTAAAGGAAGCAAAAGGGAAGTTTGTTTTTGTTTCAATTTTTGATTTTCAGCATAGGAAAAATCCTGAAACTTTGCTGAAAGCCTATTGGAGCGAGTTCACTTCTAAAGACAATGTGCTGCTGGTCATAAAAACATATGGCAGCAATCGTAAAAAAATATTAAAGTCTATTTCGCAATATAAAAGAAGTCTTGGGTTTACAAATGAAACTGCCCCTCTGCATGTAATAACGGGCGTTATACCGGAAAAGCAGCTTAAAGGTTTATATACGCTGGGCAATGCATTCATTCTTCCCACTAGGGGAGAAGGGGTAGGTCTCCCATATATGGAGGCATTATCAAGCGGTATCCCAGTCATAGCTACAGGCTGGGGCGGACAAATGGACTTTTTGAATGAACATAATTCCTTTTTACTAGATTACAAGCTGGAGAATCCAAGAAACAGCATGGGCAGCAAAAGTGCCATATCGAGGCTATACCCCCACTTTTTTAAACATGAGGACCATCTGTGGGCTGAAGCCGATCTGGAGGATACAAAAAGACAGATGAGATTGGCTTATGAAAATCCGAATCTGTGTAAACAGAAAGGCCAGCAAGGAAGATTGGATATGCTGAATCTTACCTGGGATAAGGCCGGAATATTATTGAAAAAGGCTATAGAAGAGATTCTTTCTTAAACAGAAAAAATCTCTTCAATATCATTATGGATCTTTTTAGCTATACTTTTCCATGAAAAACGGCTGTTAATATGTTTTTGCCCGCATGCGGCTATCTCCTCCATAAATTTATGTCTGCAGCTGAACTGGTTAAGCTTATCCGCGAAATCCTCTGCCTCAGCATGGATATAGTGCTTGCGGTCAATGAGTTCTAATCCCCGGACACCGCATAAAGTGGAAAACAGGGGAATCCCTGCTGATAAGAATTCCAGCGTTTTCAAATTGACTCCTGCACCGCTAAACATCGGATTGATAGCGATATCAGCTTCAGCAAATAGCTTTAATTTTTTTTTGTGCTGAACCCTGCCCAGTAATTTTAAGTTATTTTTCTTAAGCTCTTGAAAAGGTCTGCAGCATCCGCCTGCAATGATAAAGTCGATATCCCGACATTTATCGGCAAGTTGCTTAATGATAAACTCCACTGCCTGAGTGTTAGGCTGGTAATCTGCTCCAATAAACAGAGCTTTTGACCTTCCGGCAGGCTTCTTTCTGCGCGGAAGCCATTCATCTGGATTGATTCCATTTGGGGCAAGCTTAATTTTTTGAGGATCCAGCCTATAATCTTTAATAAAATCCTCCCTCTCGGCTGCGGATGTGGCATAAATCAAGTCCGCGTGTGAAGTTAATCGCTGTTCTGCTTCATAAAGCCGGGGGAGGTATTCCCGCGCCTTTTCATCCTTCCAAATTTGCTTTGCCAGTGAGTAATCATGATTATGGCTGTTATAAATTCTTGGCTTTTGATCTTTGCTGAAATGCAAGTCATAATCCAGTAAATAAGGGGTTTCATGAATAATGATATCGCTTGATTGGTAGAGCTTCTCAAAATATTTTTTGTATAAGGCAGGATAATTGGCAAGCTCCAAATACATAATTAAAGGAAGTTCATAGCCTGAAGCTGCATTATGAAGCTTCAGGCTTTTTTGCGAGTAGAGAGGATCCCTTTCCGCTTTGTATTCTCTAAAGCTTGAAGAGTATTTGACGACCTTCCCCTTTTTATTGTTTGTTTGGGATAAAAGGGTAATATCATAATAATGGCTTAATTCGTTATAAATATGAAAATACCTCAATGTGCCTCCGCTTGTCGGCGGGAAAACCGTTGGGAAAATATTAAGGACAAGTATTTTTCTCATTATTTCCCCTCCTTTGGATTATTTCCGGATCACACTTCGAAAAACTTTCAGCGTTTCTGCGGCAGTCTTTTTCCAGGAAAAATGCTGTGACCGAAGACTGCTCTTTTCGCTAAGCTGTTTTCTTGTTACAGGATTTAACAGCTCCATCATTTGTAAAGCGATCTCTTCAGGATTTTCAGGATTAAAATAAAGACCCGCGTTGTCTGTGATTTCAGGGATGCTTCCCTTGTTTGAGCAAACGATCGGTGTTTTTGTTTTAAACGCCTCCACCAGGGGAATGCCAAATCCTTCATATAGGGAAGGAAAGACCAAAAAGCTGGAGTTCCAATAAAGAGAAGGCATTTCTTCAGGGGGAACGTATCCCAGAACCCATACCTGTTTTTCTAAAGAACGTTCTCTTATAAATTGCATAACAGATTGATAAACTCCATTGCTTTTATCTGCATAGCCTGTCAGGACAAGCGGTATGGTGGTATTGTATTTTTCCCTCAGGATCAGAATGGCCTTTAGAAGATTCAGATGGTTTTTGTGCGGATTATAGCTTGAAGGATATATGGCGTATTTTTCGGGCAATTGATATTTTTGTTTCACTCCTTTCATTGTGTTCTTCGCTGGTGCTTGATCAAATATGGCTGGTGCATTGAGGTGAATGACATGAATTTTTCTCTCTGGAATGGAGAGCTGACGGGCTATGGCACCCTTGGAAAAATCCGAGACTGTAATGACAGCATCGAACGAAGCCGTATATTGTTCATAATAGCGATTATTCTCTTCTAATCCGCCGGGGACAAAGTCCGGATATTCCGTATGAAGTACATCATGAATCGTTGCCACAGTCGGAACAGGGATACTTGGGAGATACGATCTGTGCAATGGGCAAAACCAAAGGTCCAGCTTGCATTTTTTGATGGCATCATAAACATCAGCAGAATCCATTAACTTCCGGAACTGAATTATTTTTATTTTTTCATGTTGGGGAAAAACGTTTTTCAGCTTCCGCTTAAGAAAAAGGAACAGGGTAAGGTTTTCCCGGCTGTCAGCCATATGGCCAATTAAATGCGTTATATATTGTTCAACCCCTCCAAACCGGTCTTGAGATAGATTGAGGAGATTAATTCCGATTCTCATCCTGCAGGCCTCCTTAGTCTTCAATTGGTGATTTAGAAGATATTTATTAAATAAACTATTATATTCGCCTGCTCAGATTATCATCACAATGAATTTAATATTAGAAAGGAGAGCACCCAAGAGAAGGGATTCATGCTGAAAAATAAGGAACTGTTAAATTTACCCTTTGATTTCAGCACGAGGCACTCAAGCGTTCTGGTTGCCAAAAAGCTATCTGAAAATCTATCTCACTTTGATGCAATACCTTCTAAAAACTTACATAATTGTTTATCTGTTAGTTCGGGTCCACTAAATTCTATTTCAATTTTTTCTTCAACTAACCTGCTTTTTAGTAAAAAAACGTTCCTGCATATAACTGAAATGCACCTATTAGTGCAATATAAAATTCTATTTTAATGACTTTATTTTTCAGTTTCGTAATCATTAAGAATTTTTTTTATAATTCTATATGATTCATCTGCGATTGTTTTGTTAGATTGTTTATTATAATTGTAGGTTACTAAAGCCTTCCATAAAGCCCAACCTCTTGCTCTATTCCAAGTTTCTTCATCAAAATTCAATGCATTCTTAAATGACTTTCTCGTACTATCATCAAAAAAAGTCTAAGCCATTGCAGCATCACAAGATGGGTCTCCTACACCCAATATGCCAAAATCAATAACCGCATACAATTTACCAATTTTAGTTAATATATTCCCTGGTGCTACGTCACCATGAACCCACACTGGTTCTCCAGCCCATTTTGAAGCTAATGCCAATTCCCAAATTTCTCTCAATATATGTTTATTAAAAGAATTTATATTATTAATGGCATCTCTAAACTCTTCATCGTATACAGCAATATCTCCACCTCTATAAAAATTATGTTCCCCAGCTAAGGGACCTCCACTGGTGTCAATTGATTGTAATTCAACTAAAAAATTACCCAAATCAATTGCAAATTGATTTAATTCATCTATATTTTCTAAAGTTAATGTCTCTCCAACCAACCATTTGTTAACA
>NZ_JBALNX010000132.1:0-2380 GCF_036962035.1 Bacillus sp. JJ1773 | reverse complement strand
AATTGGCTATTTATTAACTTCGAAACTAAATCTACGTCAATTTTTATCATTTAATTTCTCCTTATTATTTTAATTATTCATCACCCAAAACCTAGTTATAGTCACGAATTTATTCGATAAGCCCATCCTTAATAACCACTTTAATTTCATGTATTTAATAAATCATATCCTTACTACAAGGACTCCTTATTCAGCTAACCTGAACCTTTAGTTTAAGTGTAAGGCTTTACAATCTCAGAATATTCCCTCAGTAATCTGGCCCTATAGATAAAGAAAGAGCGCAATTTTTCTGGAATTGCGCCCGATTGTTGAAAATCAGATATACTATAGAATGAACAAATAAATATAGATGTATAAACTAACCAATAACGTACCTGTAAAACAAAAGGCATCCAAGAGAAAATTGTCTTCTTGAACAATAAATGATAAGAATGAGGTAAGACAGTAACAAGGAAAGATAATATGCCTCAGAAAAGAAACATTTAATTGTTCTTTGAAATGAACTTCTTCAATATCAAGAAATGCTATTTTCCCCATCCCTGAACAAATTTTATTACCAATGATATTTACGAAAAAACAGGAATATGCTGAGTTGGGGTGAGAAATTAATCAATTATCCTCTCCAGGCTTGTAATAATTAGGGTCATTTTTATGATCCTTGATGTCATTATTATCAATAGATAATTTTCCATTTTCCTGAAATGTGGCAAGCATGATATTCTCTACTTTTTCCCCCATTTTTTTCACTTCAGTCATTAGCCAATCCATGTTCAGCTTTAGGTATTTTAAATTATGGGAAATAATTTGGCCATCCATGATCAGTGGGATTGGCACATATTCTTTCTTTACCTGTAAGTTTAAATCACTCGGCTGCAAAGGGCGGTAATCAGCCTTAGGGATGACACTTATATCACCAATATCCTCCATAACGGCAATAGCGATATTTTGCGTATCCATGTACCCTTTCATCCGCAAATGGGACAATAATTCATTCACAGGCATTCGTACCTTTTTCAGTCCCTTTCGATCGATGTCCCCATTACGAATCAATACAGTAGGGCTGCTATATAAGAGCCATCTTAATTTATTATGTAGGGATAAACGGACGATAATTTTATAAATAATAAAAGTGATTCCAGAATAGATGATGGCTTTCCCGAGATTATTGACCTCTATCGGTGTACTGATAATATTCGTAAGCACAAAGAAATACAATAAATCAAACGAGTGCATTTCGGCCACGGCCTTTTTTCCTGACAGCCTTAAAAATAAAAATCCGACCAAAAACACAATAACTGCTCGGTAAATTAGTTCCAAATGTGGTTCACCTCTGGGAAATTCGGCTATTACTATCGATAGTATGAGTAGATTCGACCAGATCTAATCTAGGGAAAAATCTTTTTATTAGTATTAAAAATGAGCACTGCCATAGTGCTAGTTGGTCCAATGGTAAAATAGCATAACTAATACCCTTGACTAGACACGTGCAACAACTACCTAGATTGAATTTAAAAAACAATGATGAATCCATGAAGCAGTGCGCTACTGTATTTTTTCTGTATCAGCATCCCACTCAGATTCCTGTAACATTTGGTCAATATGCATCCTAGTTTCCGCATTAAATAATAATTGTCTAGATAGTTAATTAATGTGGGGTTAATAAGAATGCTGATCCTTCCATCAGTTTTGTGACATTCATAACTTTCCCTGTAAAATCAGTGTTAAAAATTAACCATTCTGGATTTAGTTTAGATTTAAATATGGTGTGTCCGTTAGTTTTTGATACAAGTTGTCTAGAGAGGGGCACAATCGTCTTCCCTTCTCAGATTTCTCGCGTATTCAGCTTCCTTGGACAACATTTCCGGATCCTCGGTCAGCTCCGGCGCCTCAAATACTTGACGCAATTCAATCTGACCTTCCCCATGTCCTTGTGGATCCGGCATCCGCATGGCCCACTCGATGGCTTCTTCCCTCGAATTCACATCAATTAGTATGAACCCAGCAATCAATTCATTCGTTTCCGTAAATGGGCCATCCGTGACCAGCGGCTTTTCTCCTTGTTTTGGATACGAAAGCCGAATCCCATTTGAACTTGGATGAAGTCCTTTAGCCATAATTCGCACGCCTGCCTTCTCTAATTCCTCATTGTACTTCGTCATGGCTTCCCTGAGCTCTGGGCTCGGAAGATTTCCGGCTTCCGAATTCTTTGAGGCTTTGACAATCATCATAAACATCATAAAAAGTTCCTCCTTCTTTTTTAGAGTCAAATCCCTTAATTGACATCTTTATAAATACAACGAACCGATATCTTCAAAATCTATTCCATAAAAGCAAAGGATATTCCTTCCTATACCCTTCTTCCACTCCCTCAGTTTAATTC
>NZ_JBALNX010000131.1:0-12501 GCF_036962035.1 Bacillus sp. JJ1773 | reverse complement strand
GTGGCCTTAATGGTTAACCACTGTCGGTTAACCATTAAGGCCACTTCCTAAACATTAAATTAGTAGGAACTCTCATATTATAGTGTCTATCTTTTCAAATAACTCATAGCTAAAAATTATATACAAACAAACTAGGTATTGTATAAAAAGTTAGCAATATGTGATCAGTGTTTGGAGGTAAGACTTTCGCATTGAAAAATCGTAATTTGTTTGGCGGGACTGCCTGGGAATCGAACCCAGCTGACCACGCACGGTGGTCACAGATAGTTTTGAAGACTACGGAGGACACCAGTACCCCAATCAGCCCCTTAATTGGACATGTTAATTATAGTATTTTAAGATATAATGAGCAAGGAAATAATCTGTTTTTTTATATTGATCACTTAACTTGTCTGCAATCTGGCAAGCGATTATAATATAGTAAGTATAATGTATTTGAAGGTGAGTATATGCTTAGTGGATGGTTTTTGTGGTTTATTCTGTTCTGGGTTGTTGTCCTTACGGGCTCTTTTGCCATTGGCGGCTTCTTTATGTTTCGGAAGTTCTTGAAAAAGATGCCTAAGGAAGACGGAAAATCGGATATGGATTGGGAAGAATATTACGTGAATGAATCAAAGCATCTTTGGAATCAAGAAGGAAAAAACTTGCTTGAAGATCTTGTTAGTCCTGTACCCGAACTTTTCCGTGATGTGGCAAGGCATAAAATTGCCGGAAAAATTGGTGAGCTCGCGATAAAGGAAAAGGTTTCTTCAATCAATGAGGATTTAATAATAAGAGGATATATTGTTGCTACACCAAAACGAGATCATAAATTCTTAAGAAAAAGATTAATTGAAAAAGAAATAAATATGACTCCATACGAACATTTATTTTAACCATTCTCAAAGGGGAATGGTTTTAATTTTACAAATGCCACAGATTTTCACTAATCTGTGGCATTTACATCTTTATTGTTCAATTCAATAAACTTAATTCACGCTGCAATTTACGATAGTTCATATACATAGCAACTCTCCATGGAACAATCATCCCAAACGCTAGTATCCAAAACATACCGCTAAGCTCCCCGAGATCAATGGAAGAACTCAAAACCAATTTACCAGCTATTCTAAGTATGAGTAAACCAATTAAGATAAAGGCAAATGCCTTTGACCGCTTTAAATATATTTGATTTTCCCTAATTTCAAATTTAGAGGTTTTGATCAGTAGTATGGAAAATATCATACCTACTAAAGTAGCTTCCAAGATTTCAAGGGGCGTTACTCTAAAATACGGAAAAATAAACATGAGGGCACCAGTACTCATGAAAATAGGCGGCAAAATTATTTTTTTGGCTGATGCTGGTTTTTTTGCTGCCTTAATGCGGAGAAACATGACGAATATAGCCATGCCAATGGCGCCAATTGATGAAACAATAACCATATCCATATTTTTACATCCCTTATCTAATGATGATTTATACTTATTATATCGTAATTCCTTATTTGAAGGAATGAAAATGAAATCAATACTGCCTCTGTTTAATCCGAACTACTCTAGATTCGGATTAAACAGAGGCAGCATGTGCTTACAAATTAACTTAATACTCTATTTACGGCCTCTAGGACACGGCCTTCATCAAACGGCTTTACAATAAAATCTTTCGCTCCCAATTCGATCGCCTCTACAACCATCTTTTGTTGCCCCATTGCAGAACACATAATAACTTTTGCACTTGGATATTGCCTCTTAATTTCCTTCACTGCTTCAAGTCCGCTCATTTCGGGCATTGTAATATCCATGGTCACTAAATCTGGCAATAAATCCTCATATAGTTGAACAGCTTCTTTGCCGTTTTCACCTTCGCCAACAATCTCATGATTCGCTTTTTTTAAGATCGTGGATAATGTTATCCTCATAAACTTTGCATCATCAACAATTAGTATTCTTGCCATCGCTGTTTCCCCCTCGACAACTACATCGGAAGTTTAATCTAATAATTTCTACAATTAATAGGGTTCATGAACTATATGAGACTTGATATAAGCTAGATTATTCTTACTCTAAGAAAGAACATACTATAAAATATATCTAAAATTGCGTGAAATTTCAATTTAAAAAGACCGACAAATTTCGCCCGTTTATTTTATTTCTTTATATTCTATCAGGTCAATCATAAAATTTTTACAATTCAGTTAGGTTAAAAGCCAGTAAATCCTCCGAATAAAGGTGATAGTATGGCAATGATTTTTGTCATCCAGTCAAAAAACAAGACAACACCCATTACCATCATAATGTAACCGCCTACTTTCATAATCAGTAGACTGTTCTTTCTAATCCACTTTAGCTTCCCAATAAAGAAAGAAAGGACAAAAAACGGGACAGCAAAACCAAGAATATAGGCAAACATATAAATCATTGCAGAATTAGGATTTGAAACCGCAAGTGAGAAAACGGCACCAAGTATTGGACCTGTGCATGGAGTCCAGCCTGCAGCAAATGCCATTCCTATTAATATTGACCCTAGCAGGCCAGAAGGACGGTTTTTAAACTCAAATCTTCTTTCCTTCATTAAAAACTCCGGTTTAAGAAAACCAACTACCATTAAACCAAAGATGAAGATAAATATGGCTCCAATTTGTCTGATCAAATCTTGATAATCCATAAAGAAAGTTCCAAGAAATGAAGTACTAAAACCAATCGCAATAAAAATAAGTGAAAATCCAATTAAGAAAAACAATGTATGCATCATGCTTCGCCTTTGGAGCATAGCATTTTCTTCTTTAAGTTCACCAACAGACATACCTGTTATATAAGATAAAAAAGCTGGATACAAGGGTAAGCAGCATGGTGAAATAAAGCTTAAAAATCCAGCACCTAACGCAATGAACACATTTAAATCAGCCATCATAACATCTCCTGTTCAAAACGATTCATTCTTCATTCTAACAAATGTTAGTAGGAAATGATAATGAATAGATTTGAACAATTTGTGTCTCTCTCCTCAATTTTAAGATAATACGATAAAATAATTTAGTTATTATAGAAGTTTCTTTTGAATTTATTCCCAAAATTCGCTATACTATAGCATATGTTAACAAATTTTGTTTTAATCTATCATGTTTTTACATTTCTAGAAACAACAAGTTCGTTGGAAATGCTGTTTCTCCTTATAACGATCTGAAAGGATAACTGGATGTGTCTAACAAAGATTTACTCAATTTAATTGAACAGAAGAGAATTGAACTGATACAAGTGGCGATGAAAAATGGCTTAGCTTCATCCTCGGCCATCAGATATAGCCAAGAACTTGATCTTTTGCTGAATGAGTATCACCGCAATCATAGCAAAAAAATACCCACACACTAAAATAACCAGCCTAGGTAAACATACCTGAGCTGGATTTTCTTTTTTGTAAAACTTTTTTTACCCATTACTAGCAGTATAAAAAATAAGGTCTTAAACGACATCTCCCACTTTTTCTCCTGAACTGTTTTGCAATAAATACATTTTATGATATAAACCTTGTTTGGCTAGAAGCTCTTGATGGTTTCCTCTCTCGACAATTTCACCTTGATGCAGGACAAGGATTAACTCAGCATCTTGAATCGTTGACAGACGATGGGCAATGGCAATTGTCGTTCTCCCTTTTCGCATTTTTTCTAAAGCAAACTGAATAGCTTCTTCAGTTTCTGTATCAATATTAGCGGTTGCTTCATCCAAAACGAGTATTTTTGGATTTGCAGCAATCGTTCTTGCGAAAGCGATTAGCTGTCTTTGTCCACTTGAGAAGGTAGAACCTCTTTCTACTACCTGCTGATTATAACCATTCTCTAATTTTTCAATGAAAGCATGAGCTTGCACAAATTGAGCTGCATCTAAGATTTCTTGGTTACTTAGTTCTTGTTTATGGAGACGAATATTATCATTAATCGTACCGAAAAAAAGGAACGGATCCTGAAGGACTAATCCCATTCTAATCCTTAGCTCTTCCTTGCTATAGGATTTGATTGATTCTCCATCAATCAAAATCTCCCCTCTTTCAAATTCATAGAAACGCATCATGAGATTAATGATTGAGCTCTTTCCACTTCCGGTGTGCCCTACCAGGGCAACAGTTTCTCCAGGTCTAGCTGTAAAGGAAATATTCTTCAAAACGTCTCTCTTTCCGTCATAAGAAAAGCTTACATTGCGGAATTCAATTTCCCCATCCAAAATTTGCTTTTTCGCGTTCTCCGGCTGTTTAGGGGCAAGCTCTGTTTCATCAACAAGCTTAAATACTCTTGATGCTGCGACAATAGCCTGCTGGTACATAGAAAGTCTCATCATCATTTGATTAACAGGCTCAAAGAAACGATCTAAATAACTGATAAATGCATAAATAACTCCGATTTCGATTGGGCTGTTGAATGAAGTGATGCCAAAAAAGCTTAATATCATGATTAATGCGAAAACATAAACTAAATCAATGGCTGGCCGTAATAACAGACTATCAATTTTAATATTTTTCATCCCTGCTTGATAGTGCTTTTCATTAATATTTTCAAATTCCTGTCTAAGCCGTTTTTCTTGGCGGAAAACTTGAATGATTGACATGCCTTGCAATGATTCACTTAACTTCGCATTAAGCTGGCTCAGCCTCTCCCTCATATCCTGATAAAAAATGGAGCTATATTTTCTATAAGTCTGCATGATATAGAATAGAATTGGCAGGATTATTAAACAAAATAGAGCAAGTTTAACATTTAAGATAAACATGGCAATAAAAATACCCACTAAAAGGAATGCCCCTTGAATGAACGTTACGATCACACTCACAAACATATCCTTTATTGCTTCTGTATCATTGGTTACCCTTGAGACGATACTTCCAGCAGGTGTTTTATCGAAATACTTTAGTCCAAGCTTCTGGACCTTCGTAAAAACGTCTACACGAAGCTGTTGAATGATCTTTAAAGCGATCTCCTGAAATTTCAGCAATTGAAAATAAGAGACAAGTACATTCATAATTTGAATCCCAATAAAGGCTGCCCCTAATGCAAATAGAGGTTCAAATTCTAAATTTCGTGGTCTTAAATAGTCATCAATGAAAATCTTAATCAATATCGGTCCAAGAACATCACCAATAGTTGTCATTAATAGCAAACTGAAGGCTAGGACCATCGTTTTCTTATGGGGCTTTGTATAGGACAGAAGACGAAAAAGAATTTTCCTCTGTTCCTTTCCTTCTATTCCCTTAATTTCATTCATCATCCTAACCTCCCTGCTCAACCAATTCTTCTAGCTGCTGCTGTAAATACATCTCTTTATACCAGCCGTTCTCATGCATTAACTGCTCATGAGTGCCCCTTTGGACAATTTCCCCATTATCAAGAACAATAATAAGATTAGCATGCTGAATGGCACTTAAACGATGTGCAGTAATAATCGTTGTCTTCCCTTCACGGTCTTGTCTTAATGCAGACAAAATGGCTTCCTCCGTTTTAGCATCAACAGCAGACAATGAATCATCCAATATCAATACCTCAGGCTGCATTAATAAAGCCCGAGCAATGGAGATGCGCTGTTTTTGCCCGCCAGAAAGAGATACTCCACGTTCACCGACAACCGTATCGTAGCCATCTGAAAACTGTAAAATGTCGTCATGAATGTTTGCTAGCCTTGCAGCTGCATAAATCTCTTCAATATCTGCATGTGGCTTTGTAAAAGCAATATTTTCAGCAATAGTTGCCGAAAATAAAAAATGGTCCTGTGGTACATAGCCAATTGCTTCTCTTAGCTTTTCAATTTGATAATGATTTAATGGGTTTTCAGCAAACATGATGTTACCATCATACCCTTCAAATTCACGAATCAATAATTTTAACAGAGTTGTTTTCCCCGCACCTGTTCTACCTACAACCCCTAACGTTTCTCCTCTATTCAAGGTAAAATGGATATCCCTCAATAATGGCATTTTATCCTCTGGATATGTAAATGTAGAAAGGTTAAATTCAATATCCCCACTTGGAACCGTTTCTAGCGCGTCAGGAAGATCATAAATATCAACCTTTTCCGAAAGGAGTGAGGTAACGCGATCATTTGAGGCACGCCCTCTTTCAACAATATTAAAGAGCCAGCCAAATGCGAGCATTGGCCAGATAAGCAGTCCTAAATAAGTCGTAAACGAAACTAGCTCCCCTATTGTCATTTCTTCATTAAGTACATATTTTGCACCAAAGGCAATGGACAGGAAAAAGGAAATGCCTACTATAATTGATATGGTAGGGTCGAATAATGAATCGATTCTGGCAACAGAGACGTTCTTTTTAACGACATCCTCAGATTGCTTCCTAAAATCCTCAATGTCCTCTTTCTCTTGACCAAATGTTTTAATCACTTTAATCCCTGTTACACTTTCCTGTGTTTTATCATTTAAAGCTGAAAATGCCTCCTGTGCCTTATGAAAGCGCTTATGAAGCATAGTTCCGTACCAACTCGTTAAAATGGCCATAAGGGGCATCGGAATTAAGCTGATTAAAGTAAGTTTCCAGCTAATTGTTGCGGCCATGGCAATAATAACAAATCCGCCTGTGGCTAATGAATCCACAAGTGTCAATACACCTGCTCCGGCCGTTTGCTGAATAGCTTGAAGATCATTTGTTGCGTGTGCCATCAAATCACCAACCCGCTTCTTTTGATAGAAGGATTGGGACATATTTGTGAAATGATGATAGAGTTTATTCCTTAATATTTTCGATAGTTTAACAGCTGAACCAAAAATCATTATTCTCCAATAATATCGTAAAATATACATGAGCATAGCAGCTCCAACTAATGCACCCAATAATTGAAAAAGGTTGTTCCAAGATAAAGTTTGATCCTTTATATGATCAACAAAAATACCTATCACTTTAGGAGGAACAAGCTGCAGCAGAGCTACAAGCAATAACATTAGGATACCTATTAAATAAGGTTTTTTCTCTTGTTTAAAAAACCACATTAAATCTAAGAACACTCTCATCTCTTAAGTCCTCCAGAATTGAAAAAACTGCATCTAAGTCTGTACCTTTCAAAAGACATCAAATGAAAGGTAATAGTTGCCTTTTGATCATAATACTTTAGCTTAAATAGTGTATCAAATATTACAAAAAATAGGAAGATTTATATAATGTGAATTTTATTACATAAAAAAGCACCCATTACTGAGTGCCCGTCCACCATTATTTTGTTTGCTTATTCATGGCGTTCATCATTTGATTAATTTTCTTTTGCGATGGCTTTTGACCCATCTGCATCATCATCATTTTTAACATTTGTTCATTAATTGGCGGATTTTTCTTTAAATAGCTCATCATATATTTTCGAGCAATGAAAAATCCTAGTGCTAAACCAGCAAGAAGTGCCAGGATACCAACTAGAATATAAGTCCACATTCAAATTTCCTCCTTCGTGTTGTCTAACATACAGTGTACTAAACCAAAGGCTATTATACAATATTTGCTTTATGATTTTATCATATTTTAAACTAATTTTCTTTCCTTAATTGGTTTTAGCCAACCGTAACGATGATGTTCGATATCAATTGCCAGAAAAGACGACTCGCTTTTTCTAAGCACCTCAAAAAAGATCGTCTCCGCATCATAATTTCCACTCGCTTCTAATATTAAACATCGGTCCTTAATCTCTAGTTTAGCGCTGCTTCTTTTTCCCATTTCTATATAATATAACCCTTTATGTGTCAAAAAATCTTTATTTCGATACATCTGCTGGTTAATATATTGATGAAGTTTTAATCCCGGTATCGGCTTTGTTATAAATTGAATTTGTCTAGCTAGTATGGATTCCATAGTACCAGCCGCGTGCTCGAATTCTTGAAATAACTGAAAAAACATTCTCTCCCTGCCAAAATAGTGGGAGGCAAATTCATCTTCAATTAAATATAACTGATAGGATCTCATCCAAACCTCTCCTTCCGGGACAAACCCCCTTTCCTCTCATTATACTTATGTAAAATTGAACATTGTGTCTTAAACCGTCAAAAACATTCGCTTATTTTGTCGAAACGAAGAATTTTTAGAAAATAATAGCTATCAATGACAAAAAGAGAAGAGCCTTTAGCACTCTTCTCTTTCGTAATAGTTCTATAATAGGGATTTAACACGCGCCACAACATTATCAACCGTGAAACCATATTCCTCGATGATTTTTTCGCCAGGAGCAGATGCACCAAATTGATCAATACAAAGGACATCTCCTTCATCACCAGCATAGCGATGCCAGCCAAGAGAAGCACCCATTTCAATCGCTAATCTTTTCTTCACATCTTTAGGAATAACACTTTCCTTGTATTCCTTAGATTGAGCTTCAAAACGATCCCATGAAGGCATACTGATAACCGCTGCTGAAATACCATCAACTTCTAAAGCTTGCTGCGCTTCCACGGCTAAGCTTACCTCTGATCCGGAAGCAATTAATAATGCATCAGCTTTTTCTTTGCTAGCAGGTGATACAACATATGCCCCTTTTGAAACGCCATCATATGCTGCTTCTTTTGTACCTTTTAATGTTGGCAGATCTTGTCGCGTTAATACAAGGGCTGTTGGCTTATCTGACGATTCAACCGCTAATTTCCAAGCAGCTGCTGTTTCATTTCCATCAGCAGGACGAATAACAGATAGATTTGGCATTGCACGCAAAGCAGCTATTTGTTCAATAGGCTCATGTGTTGGTCCATCTTCACCAACAGCAATACTGTCATGTGTAAACACATACGTAACAGGCAGCTTCATTAATGCAGCTAGACGAATAGCCGGACGCAAGTAGTCAGAGAAAACAAAGAAGGTACCTCCAAATACTTTTAATCCTCCATGTAAAGCCATTCCATTTAAAGCAGCTCCCATTGCAAATTCACGAACTCCAAACCAAATGTTTTTTCCATCAAAGGTTTTTGGAGTAAAGTCTGCAGTTCCTTTAATCATTGTCTTATTTGAACCTGCAAGGTCAGCAGATCCTCCGATAAAGGATGGTAGGTTTTTGGCAATGGCATTCAATGCCTCTCCAGATGACGCACGGCTCGCAATGCTTTTTCCTTCTTCATAAGCAGGTATATCATTTGCCCAGCCCTGCTTAAGCTCGCCGTTAATAGCTTGCTCGAGCTGACTTGCAAGCTCGGAAAACTCACTTCTGTATTGAGCAAATAGGTCATTCCATTCTTGCTCCTTCTTTTCTCCTTGTACTGCGACAAGCTTTCTGAAATGCTCATACACTTCTTCAGGAACATAGAAGTCTTCTTCAAAAGTCCACTTATAAGATTCTTTCGTTAACTTTAATTCATCTGCACCAAGAGGAGCTCCATGAACATCAGATTTTCCTGATTTATTAGGTGATCCATATCCGATGACTGTTTTTACTTCAATAAGCGTTGGATGATTAACATCTAGTTTCGCTTCTTCAATCGCATTTGCGATTTCAGTCAGATCGTTCCCATCTTCTACTCTTAAGTATTGCCAGCCATATGATTTAAATCTTTGTTCAACACTTTCAGAGAACGACTTATTTAAGTCACCATCAAGGGAAATATCATTGGAGTCATAAAGCACTATTAATCTCCCAAGGTTAAGGTGGCCAGCAAGAGAAGCTGCTTCTGCGGAGACACCTTCCATTAGATCCCCGTCACCACAAATGCTGTATGTATAATGATCAATTAAATTAAATTGATCTTTGTTATAGACAGCTGCTAAATGGCGCTCAGCCATCGCCATTCCAACTGACATAGCTATTCCTTGCCCAAGAGGACCAGTAGTTGCATCGACACCAGGCGTATGACCAAACTCAGGATGTCCTGGAGTTTTGCTTCCCCATTGTCTGAAGCTTTTAATATCTTCCATTGATACATCATATCCCGAAAGATGAAGAAGGCTATATAGAAGCATAGAACCGTGGCCAGCTGATAGAACAAAACGGTCACGATTAAACCATTGTGGATTTTTAGGATTATGATTCATAAATTGAGTCCAAAGTGTATATGCCATTGGCGCTGCTCCCATTGGCATACCAGGGTGACCTGATTTTGCTTTTTCAATTGCATCAATAGATAAAGTACGAATGGAACTTATGGATAAAGCATCGTTTTGATCAAACATGTGATACATCCCTTCTGCTAATTATTATTACTCTTCTAATATTAAAGTTAGCGCCCTTCTAATACAACAAAATGTATAAATAATGCTTAAAATTCTATTATTTATTATTTTGCCTTAAAAACTTATGTATATGTAAGGAAGGAAACATTTGCTGTATCCTTCAATTCATGTTTCTTACTCATCAATGTAACAGATCTTTGTTTTGTACCTTTTTAAGCTTTTCAGGGGTTACATCATTTCCTTTAGGGTCAACAATGGTAACACCTTTAAGCGTAGTCAGCATAGATGAGCGAAAGGTCTGTAAATATTCTTTGCGCAGGGCAGACTGTTCCTTCGCCTCGGTTTCATTTAATCCTACTTCCTTTGCCTTCTTTGCAAGAGCATTAATTCGATTTAGTTTATCTTTTGGCAGCATAGTTTAGCTCCTTTATTTTTTCATTGAATCCCATTGCAATGTTACTAAAAAAGAGCCATTTTGACAAGAAAGGCATATTAGGAAAAAACCCTACCCAATTTGATAGAGTTTCAGCAATATATTTTTAAGAATTATTCGCATTACTTTTCTATCACTGCTTTTGTATCGATATACTCCTGGTATCTTCGATGTACTGTTGCTTTAGATATTTGATATCCAAGCCCTGTAAGTGTTGCTGCAATTTCTGAGAATGTTAAATCATTTTTCCTGAGTCTTACGATCTCTTCAATGGGTACCTCAATACGATCCCTGCCTGAATGCATGCCGAGATTTGTAAGGTTTTTCTCAGGTCTGAATCCTTTTTGGACAGCACGCCTCATTCCCCGCTTAATTTTTATATTATGTATTCTCCTTTGGTATTCCTCCACCAAACTTACGATATTTAATACCATTGAGTCCGATTCAGATAGCTGAAGCTCCCCGTTGTGGGTAACACTATATAATAAAACACCTTCTTTTAATATACAGTGTAGGATAGCCATTTTTGCATTGCCTCTGCCAAGTCTAGTCTCGTCCTGAATAAGAACATATTTTATTTCCTTATCTTTAATAAGTGATAGGAGATTAATAATTCCATTGCGATCTAAATCATAGCCGCTAGCCTGTTCGCGAATGACTTGAACAATTTCGAAGCCATTTTTAATTGCTAGCTCTGTTAATTCTTCCTCTTGTCTAGCCAATGATGTTTCCTGTGATTCTTTCGTTGTACTTACTCTACAATAAATAATTGCTTTCATGTGTAATGCCCTTCCACAAAATATTTTTATTGGGAACTTGCTAACTCGGTATGAACTTCTGATGAATAATCCTTTAATACAGGAATGACGAGTTCATCTCCCGGAAAGATTCTTTCCCCTGAAATTCCGTTATTCCGCTCGACCCAGCTAATAAATTCTATTGCTGTTAATTCATGATCCATTGAAAATTCTTCAGCTATTTGCCATAATGTATCGCCATCATTGACAGTAATTTTTATATATTTAATATTTTCGGATTCTCCAAGCTGATTTATTAAGATGAACGCGGTAAAAAAGCTTAAAACGAATAGAATAATAGCATACGAATATTGATTCCACAATTTTTTCATACTTACACACCTCATTAAGAATATATGTTCGCTTATTGATTTTATTATAAACCGAACATTTGTTTTGTGTCAACAATTATTCGAACTTATGTTTGTACTATATTGTAAGTGGTGCTATAATTAGGGAAAGAAAATCATAAGAGGTGTGATTATGATGGCGAAATTATCAAAAAGGCAGCAGGATATATTAAATTTTATTAAAGAGGAAGTGAGACAAAAAGGTTATCCACCATCTGTTAGAGAAATTGGCGAAGCAGTGGGTTTAGCCTCTAGCTCTACTGTCCATGGCCACCTTGCTAGATTAGAAAGCAAAGGCTTAATTCGGAGAGATCCAACGAAACCGCGTGCTATTGAAATATTAGACTTAGAAGGAACTGTACAAGCTCCTGACTATAAGATCGTGAATGTTCCAATTGTAGGAAAAGTAACAGCTGGTCAGCCGATTACAGCTATTGAAAATGTTGAGGAATATTTTCCGCTGCCCGAAAGACTGGCACCTGATGCTGATCAGGTTTTTATGCTCGAAATTATGGGTGAAAGTATGATAGAGGCAGGAATTCTTGACGGGGATTATGTCATTGTAAGGCAGCAGCAAACTGCCAATAATGGCGATATTATTGTTGCGATGACTGAGGATGACGAAGCAACTGTTAAGAGATTCTTTAAGGAAAAAGATTATATTAGACTTCAACCAGAAAACTCTACAATGGAGCCAATTATTCTCCGTAATGTATCCATTTTAGGCAAAGTCATTGGTGTATATCGGCATATTCATTAGCATGAATGAAAGCGGGCATCTTTTTGCCGGCTTTTTCTTTTATATGAATACATAATCA